>JAPULC010000024.1 GCA_027295305.1 Gammaproteobacteria bacterium | reverse complement strand
TGTGTTGGGTATGATCAGTTCTGCGGCATCGATACCCTGCTGAATCGTGCCATATGGATGTAGTGATGTGCCCACCTGATCGGGGGGATCGATCGACGTGCCACCGTCCACCACAATAACGTTAGTCAACGAACCAGCGTTGCCTAAAATGTCGCCCACTAATACATCGCTCGGAACACCCATCAGGCCACCTGCGTGTATTGGATTTCAGCGGTCCAGGCGATCGTATCCCCCGCAACCCCCGTGATGAGAACACTCACGTCGGTGGTTCCATCTGTCGCCAGCACGCAGTCCGCCGCCGCGTCATCTTCAACGATGACCTCGGTTGTAGCTGCCGCTAAAGTCACAGTCCCAGCAACTCTCTTGGCAATGCCTGACAGGCGATACTTGTACATCTGATTGTTGGTCGTATCGTAGCCTGTGACGATCGCTTCAACGCCTACGACATCATCATCGACAGCGACAGCGCGCGAATGAATATCGGTGGGCGTGGCATCCGTCGTCGTAAGTGTCGGGCTGACACGCAGCGGTCCTTGCGATGCGTTTTCAATCCCGTCGTCGCCTACCAAGACAAAGGTATTGGACGATCGCTCGATCAGGTGCCAGTGGCCATTCGGCTTTTGAAGCACCTTCGATGTGCTGCCATCCGAGAATGTTTGCGAGCCTGCGAATGTAATCGTGAGTGCGTTCACCCCGTTGAATGAATCCGTGAAAATCTCGACGGAGTTGCCTGGCCGGGGAGTCATCTCGGTGAAGTCGAGCGTGATCGTGTGAGGCCCAGAAGTCAGATCAGGGAGCCAGTACCCATTGAGTCGGCGGAAAGTCACCGAAGCCGTTGACGACTCGAAGTGGGTGCCCGCGGTGCCAAACGATTCGTAGGAGATGACTGCCCCAGCATTGATCGATCCATTGAATCGGGGATGCTGAATGTCGCTGAAGGGATCACTTACCTTGATGGTGATCGCCACTCCCGACACGCCGCCAAAGGACTCTGGAGGAATATCCGAGCCCGTGCCCAGAGTCGTTGGCGAGACATCGATCTCGACCACCGTCCCATCGAATGCCATATCAAAAATGGGATCCGCGGCAGAGTCCGGATTGCAAACGAGGGTATCTGCGATCACTGCCAAAAGCTGGGGCACAGCGTTGAGGCGAAACAGCGGGCCCGAGTTGAGATCCGTCGTGAAGGTGACAACCTTCGTGTCCAGGACGGTCAGGATGTCTATCGTCGGAATGAATGGAACGACTGTCGCAGTCGCAGCCACAGCCATCCCCATGTACTGCATGCTTCTCGGAATGGCGGAATGTTGGGCGCTGCCGGTGAAGGTGATGGTTGGGATGAACCCAGTGGCAATCGTGCCGATGAACTCGATCCGCGACATCTCGGCGCCGAACGAACCACTCGCGACCGTCACATCATTGAGCAGGCGAACACGTACCAGACCCTTGAGCGCGGCCGCGGCCGCGATGCACAGGCCGTAGTCTGTGAAGACATTCCCGCCCGCAGTGCCCAACGGATCGAGCACCAGATCATGATCGGCCTCGGCACGGGCCGTCTCAATGAGCGCAAGCAGTTGTTGGTTTGGTAGTCCCATGGCGCTACTCGCTGACCTCCAACCATCCGCCGCCGCCCACGCGCACGCGATACGTGATGAACTCGCGTGTGTTGGTGATCGCCCGGGTGGTCTGATCCTTGTCGAGAAAGTCGGCGCCATCGGGCGTGATCGTGAGCGTCTGGCCGGCGGCGTCGCCGAAGATCTTGATGCAGACCGAGCGGTTGGAATCGGCTGTCGGCGCGGCCGGCAGCAGCACCTCATGCGGGCCCGCGATGGCTTCGAGGTCGACCACCAGCAACTCGCCGAGCACCAAGTCATTGGTCTGCGCGCCCGCGGTCACGACCGCGCGCAGCTGGCGCACGTTCTGACTGATGCCCTGGACCCGCGGCTCGACCAATCCGACCTCGCCAGCGCCCGAATCTGTCGTCTTGGCAAGCACGTCGCCGACGGTGCCAGCGCCGCCGGTGATCGGGATCGGTGTGCTGGGACTGCTCGGCTCGATGGACGTCGCGACATTGGGGCTGGCCGGGGTGACCGAACCATCATCCTGCTTTTGTCGGAGGACACCCGCAAGGTCGACCACATTGGAGGTCTGACCGGTGGCAGGCGTCGGGATGGCCGAAGGATCGGTTTTGGTTTGTGTGAGTGTGCTCATCGCTCTCCCTCTAGACTACGCGAACTGGTACCAAACGTTGACGCCATTGCTTCGGAATCCAGCGAATGCCAGGTCCGTGATCAGCGGCTCGGTCGTCTTCGGGGACGCGAGCTTGCCCAGCGTATCCCCGAACTGTGTCACCACCGACAGCGTGTTGCCCCCGGCGTCCCCCTGGACGATGACCCACGATTCCGTATCTACGGGAACCAAGCCCGCTTGCGGCAGCTCGGCGACCACATTGCCGCCGCTGATGTCCACGGGATGGCGGCGCTTCGGCAACATCGAAAAGTTGCTGGTGCGCACGATCGAATCGAGCGTGGTGTGGTCGGGCAGCTGCGCATCGGCCGTCGCGATTTCCTGCAGCGTGCCGAAGATCGTCAACGTGCCCCCCACCGTCAGGGACTCGACACGCATGATCTCCTGGGCCTGGATAACCCGGTGGGCACCGTAGGGGATCTGCTCCACCGTGTGATTCTCGCGGTGAGTGAACCCGAGCAGGTCGCCCAGCGGATCGGAGAGATTGATATCACCACCGTCTTGGATGGTGATATCAGGGCCGAAGAACGACCGCGAGTTGGGGCCGACCGTCTTCGTATCCGTGGGGGTGATCACGCGGAAGCTCTGGCCCGCCCCGGCGTCTTGGATGATGCCATGTACGTCGCGCAGAATGCGGTTGACGTCATTCGCCCAACCCCGGATCTCATTGGATTCGATGGACTCCTGCGCTGCAGGGATAACCCAATCGAAGGGCGGGTCGAAGCGTACCCGAATGGTGCCCGTCGCGATGGCATCGATGATGGTCCGCGCCACGTCCGTGTAGGTCGTGAGCCGCATCATGACGGTATGACCCTTCACGTCCGGCGTGACGACGGTCGTGCTGGTGAAGACTGGAGCCGGCAGCGGATTCAGTGTGGGACTCGGCGACGGAGCATCCAGGATCTCAAACCGCCAGCCCGCCACCCCCGTATTGTCCAGGTTCGATACGGTGACCGCTGTACCCACGTCGACGCCAGGCAGCGTGATCGAACCGGGAAATGGCCCCCCTCCTGCGTCAAATACGAGTTGTGCGGTCATATTCGGGTGCCTTCAGACGACGGATATGTTGGCCGACACGATGCGGGCCACCTGGTTGGGTAGGATGAACTGGTCCACCGCTGGAAATGTACCGCTCAAATCGGTGATCTGGAAGTTGAACATCCCAGGTACCGCCATTGCGCGCTCAATGATCTCCGCCACGATGACTGATCGGCCGATATCCAGGTTGTTGATGTAGCTCTGAATCTCCGCGATTACTTGCTCAATGACCGTGGCCGCATCGAAGTCGTTGGCCACCGACGCGGACGCCGCCAGCGTCTGCGGTATTGGCGTCGCAGCCTTCACGATCGCGCGCGTGCCCGCGGCGCGCACGCCTGGGAAGGTCAACAAAGCGCCCGGATCGCCATCGATAACCCGTTGCGTCTCCTGGATGAGCCCTATGAAAAACACGTAGTTTGCGGTGACGATGTCGCCGGCCACGAGCGGGATGAGCAGTTCGAGCTGTCCGTTGGCTGTGTTCACGACGAAATCGACATTTTCCACCATTGCCACGGCATTTTTGAATGCCACGAGGGACCCGGGGACAAGCGGGCGGGCAGAAGTGAACAGATTGGTCTCACCCCCGAGCGCTGGGCTGATCAGCGTATCGAGCGAAAACTGGAAACCGTTGTCGGTCTCGGTGATGAATCCCGTGCCATCGTCGATGAACACATCGTAGGTGCCTGTCGGCACGACCGGCTCGGATACGCTCGCGAACAGCACGCGACGGCCGTCGGTGAGCTGAACATTGAGCGCGAAAGACCGGATCGCAACCGGCGTCCCGCGGGATAGACCCTGCACGTAGAGCTTGAGCCGCGCACGGAATCTATCGTCTCCCTCGCGATCCTGCCCATTATCGAACGATGCGGGGTTCGAGACCGCCGTGAGGCCCGGCGTGCGGCTCACGATCTGCACGATGGTCCCCGCGGCCGCATTGCCGCGCGCGCCCGCTTCGAGCGCCACTACGCCAATCCCGATCACCTGGCTGAACCCATCGAGGATCGTGGCCGCGACCGTGGTGCGGTACTTGATCTGCCCCTCGGCATCCTCGGCGGCCACGATGGTGCCTGCCGGGATATTCAGATTTCCGACGGTGCCCTCGCGGAACAACGACATGTTCCCGCTACTAAACAGGCTTCGGCGACGTTTGATCGTAGCGGGCTGGATCTCCGCGGCGCGCTCGTCCAGGTCGGATCCGGTCGCCTTGTCGATCGAAAACACCGCGCGCAGGTTCACCAGCTGGAAGTACTGCTCAGCGTCCTCGTCTGCGGCGGCCGCCAGCGTATGGAACACGACACTGTTGCGCAACAGTCCCACGAGGGTGGAGCGCGCGATCACGCGCGCGATCATCTCGCGCAGGATCTCTGGTCGAGTGCGGGGCTTGAACAGGGGCATCTATTGCGCGGCCTTTCCGAATGGCACCACGACAGTGACGCCGTCCCGGTCGCCGATCAACTGCGGCGAGATTTCCTGGCTCAATACATCACCCGCCAGCGTGATTCGAGTGCTCTGGATCAGCTCCACGCGCGGGTCGCTCAAGATAGCCTCACGCAGGTACATGCTCGCGACGAGCATGTTGGCGACGGTGCCTTTTACCCCAGGCGTGCGTTTGATGCCTAGATCAGAGATGAAATCCGTGGCGCCGCGCTCCGTGCTCACGATGATCTGGATACCCTGGGTCGCGTTGTTGACGCCTTTCACCTGCTGCGCATCCAGGGATCCGTGCGTGGTGTCCACGAGAACATCGAAAATGCCGGCCTCCGCCAAATCCGGATCCAGCGCGAGATCGACGCCGTACAGGATCTCTTCAGGGGTCAGGTACACCCCGCTCGGTGTCGTGTTGGTCGACTGGCCGGCCGCCAGCACCGGAATAAGGATCGTTGCGCCTGGCTCAAGTGTGCCCGGGCCGCCCCCGCGCGCGATGTACGGAAACCGCAGGTCGTTGATCGCGATGAGCACTTCGCGGGGCACATTCTCGCGGGTTGCGATGCCATCGATCGTGTCGCCGGCCGCGATGCTGCCCAGGCGGCTGCTGTTGAAGGCCCCCAGGTCGAGCCCGGATCTGCGCGCGGAACCCAACGCGAGGCGCGTGCGCGTGCCCTTTGAGGCGCCCGCCGTATTGTCCCGCAGATCCGCATTGGTCAGATTGCGGTCTCCCGCGAACGGCGCCGCGATGTCGTCGCCTAGTGGCGGAGAAAACTGCTCGGTGTGCTGCTGTATCTGCTCCATCTGCGCGCGCGTAGACTTTATCAACCGAGCCAAACGGAACTCATCTTCGGTTGGCGGTGAATCGATATCGTTTTCCAGATCTTCCTGCACCTCTTCGAGCAAATCGTTGGTTGCTGCGAAGAACTCTTGGGACAAGGCGATCGTGACTGTCACACCGTCGATCAGATCATGCGACGCATTGGTGCACAGCGCGGTGTCGACGAAGAACTGATCGGGATTTCTTATCCTGTCCCGTAGGATGTCAACCGCATCGATCAGCTCCACCAAGTTCGCGCGGGCGGTGTTGACCGACGAAGTGATATCCTTGATCGCTTGCCCGAACCCGCCCAGCAGGCCCAGAAAATCCAGTTGTGGGGGAGGGGGAGGGTACGGCTGGATGGCAGCAAGTGTGATCCTGTAGTTCAGATGAAACCGGTTGCTCTTGGCGTCGCGCGGGGTCTCGAACATCCGAGGCACCACCACGAAATGATCATCTTCTTTGACGTTGTGGAAGATCATTCGGATACGCGATGACCGGAGCGGGTCCTTCTTCAACTCGCCATACCGACGGAACATATCCCGCAACTCATGGAAGTGCTCAATGCCACTGGCGTTGGTGCCGATGGTGCTGCCGCGGCTGAGCGCATCCTCTGTCTTGTTGGTGATCCCGGTGGTGCCTTCGAGCACAATCTCGCGGATGAGGATGCCGTTTTCCTCGGTGACGATCGTATCGTCTTCCGACGGTGTCAGCGTGCTCACGAAGGGCTCGGATATCGTGTAGACCCGCGGGTTGAGCACGAGGCTCTTGGTCATCAACGCTTCTTTGCCGGCCTTATCATCGAGTGTGTCGATGATCTCGAAGACGAAGCCTTTTCGGAACGCGCCGATGTCACCCAGCAGGACGTCACCCAGCGGCAATCCGGGGACCACCGCATTGAGCGAAGTTCGGGCATCGGAGAGAAGTGCCATCAGACCCAGCCTACACGATCAATCTCCGCGAATCTTCGTGGACAGCGCTTGCCCGTCCACGAGGGTCGCGGAAAAGACGCCCACAGGGGCAGTCGCCGGAGGAATCGGGACGATGCCCGGGTCCAGCGATGGGCCTATCATGCCACCAAACACATTGAAGGCGTTGCCCAGCGCAATCCAAACCGGCTTGAACGCCGCCAGGGGGCCGACCGACAGCGCGGCACCCGAACTGCATGCAATCGCGGCCACGTTGGTGAATGTCTGCGCTGCCGTCATGAGCGTGCTCAGGTTGGCCGCATGCGTGGTGCCCCGGATAAACTGTTCGCTTCCGCCCACCATCTGGATTTGCAGCAGTCCATCAAGCGCCTGGAACACCTCCAGGATATCGGTACCGTCGATCTCGACGACATAGCGCTGCGAGTCCACAACGCCAGTGGTCGGACCCTTGAGGCGAAACCGTACCTGGCCGCCCACTACCGGGTTGGGCGTCTCCGTGTCGCCATCGATGGGATTGGATCCCACCGTGTCGAACAGGACATCCCCTGCGTCGTTGATGCGCATCTCGAATCCGCGAAAGCGCATGTAGTTTTCCAGAAGCTCTGGCCCGCCCCGCTGGCCTGCCCCGCCTGTGCCCGGTGTCCACCCACTGCCATCGGTGACCAGTCGCTTCGTCTTCGCATGACTCATCGCGCCGACGATGATCGGCTTCTCCGGATCACCCTCGATGAACTGCACCAGCACCTGGTCGCCGTCGAGATCTTCAAAGTTCGGCGGAAGACTTTGCAGCGTGCCGCGGCGCGACACACGCGTCAGATTCAGTGGCGAAGCATTGCCGACTACGCGCGTGCTCGGGCGTGGGATCCACAACCGCGCGTCGTTGACGCCATGGTTGTACTGCATGACAGGAACGCGCGATTTGGGCACCCTCGTCGACGTGAGCAAGATATCGCACTCGACTTCGTATAGACGCGTGCTGTCTTTGCGCAGACCTTCCGTGCGAACGCTGTCGTCGGTCGCGAACGTACGCAACACCACCGCGCGATAGATGGTGCCTCGCGGGATGAAGCTGCTTTGCTTCCCTTCCTCCTGCAGATTCAGGCCGCTTTTGATCGTGCGGCCTGTGCGCGGGTCCACGTAGGTTCGATTCCTCATCGCTGCCTCCGTCGCCGCCACTTCAGATCCTGCTGATCGCGCGTCAGATCCGCATTCTCGGTCTCATTGTCCGTCGGCTCCAGCGCAGGCAGTCGACGCCCCGACTCCAGTTCGCGTTGCGTGAGATTGCCGCCCTGTGTTCGCTCCCGAGGCTCCGCACGTCCGACAAGGATTTCCTGCTCCAAGGTGGTCTGCTGATCCGGTAAATCAGCCGGCCGCAGATCAGGGATGTCTTCTTCGTGCTTGCCGGTCAACTCGCCGCGCGCAATGTGCTGCTGGTCGTCCACGGTCACGCCCTGCGTGTCCAAATAGATCCGCTCCGCTGTCTTGACCTGGCCTACTGCCTTGTCCAAGCGGGGTCCCGATCCATGCGGCACAGCATCGCCGAGCGGCGTACCCACCACCAACCCCGTAGCTGCTTCCAGCATGCTATCCAATGCGCCCGTACCGCTGCCCGTGATCTTGTCGTAGACCATGTCGAGCAAGTGCTTTCCCTCGGCCTCGCCGCGCGTGAGGTTCAGTGTCGTACTGCCGGCCGCCGGAAACTGCCAGTTCTGGGTGACGCCTTCGACATAGTAGACGATGGACGAACCCCCACGCCGCGCCTCACGCACGCGATGGCCGATCCGAATGCCCGGGAATATCGAGGTCGTGGTGAGCGTGCCTGAAAGCTCAAACGGCGCGACCGCATACCAATCGTGAAGCATCTGCAACCAACGCGCTGAGTGCGTGAGCCACTTCGGATCCTCACGGAATGGAAAATAGCGCGTGCTCTGTGTGAACTTCCGGAAACCATGCCGGCGAATATCTTCGATGTTGTAGATCGGCGCAGACCCTGGAACCCCCAGCTCACGATTCGATGCTTGCTGGATTTGCATCAGCGTCCCGAGGCCATCTCCCACCAATCCCTTCGAGTCGAGCAGCCAATAGTTGAACCGACTTTCGGGTGCACCCTTTGACATGTTTCTGGCCTTGATGTCGCCGAGCCCCAGGTCATGCGTGAGCAAATCCTCCCAGCTGCGATTGTTTTTATCGCGGGTGGGAAACGGTCGCTCGCGCAGGGTCAGGCGTGGCCGCGGCGGCCGGTTGCGATCGAACGGCACATCCTCGAATGTCTCGGTGTACATCTCATTGAGCATTCCGTTGGAGTACTCGGTCATGGTCTGCCACAGCGAGCGGCCCATCATCTGGTCGGGACTGTACAGCGATGGATCGAAGATGTTCCCCCGCAGGTCGCCGAAGTCGAGCCCCAGCAAGTCGAAGAAAAACTTGCCGCCCAGGCTCTGCGGGAGCGCCCATTGCTTGTCGGCCACGCCGTTGTTGCCGAGCCACGCACGCAGGAGCACCGACATCACTTCGTCCGGCGTCCCGATCAGATTCTCAGAGACCGCGTCGTACAGCGGGATGATCGGGAGTTGGCCAGCGTTCTCATGGATATTGATGTAGAGCTGCGTCCGGTCGAATACCTTGTGGAAGTCCTGGCCCGTCAGGGTGTAGGTCTCATTGCGCGCGCCCGCGCCATCGCGCGTCATGCTTTCGGTGACCGTGTTCATCAGCCCGAACAGCACCTCCGTCGGTACGCCGTCTTTCACGACAACGATGCGCACCCACACGTCCTCGGGGTCCTCCCACAGGTCCATCACGTCCCGGCTAGACAGCGGACCCTGTTCTTTGCCGCGGCCCTTCACGGTGAGCGTCCAAGTGGCGGCCTGTCCGAATATCTTGTTTGTGCTCAGCCCAATGATACGGAAAGGCTGATCCTCTGCACTGCCTGGTGATGAATCCACTGCACCATCGAAACCATCGTCCGTGTGGAAGCTGACATAGCACCGCGTGTGGTGGGACGCCGACTCCCCTTTGGCTGTCGAAGGGGAGAGGGCGCCTGTCACCGCATCACTGAGTGCCCCAAGGAACGTCACCGACTACTCTCCGGCTACGAGAGTGGGGCCGCCTCCTGGGCTGCCGATGAAGGGAACATCAACAACCAGCTGCTGCAGCCATGCAAAAATCTTCGACAGGATGTCCGTGATGGCTTTCCAGCCTTCCTCACGGCCTTCGGGGGTCGACAGAAGTTTTTGCAGCTCGGCGCCCGCTGACTCCGGATCGAGGCCGAAAGCGCCTTTGACAGTTTTACCCAGCTGCGTGCTCAGGTCCTCGAACACGCCCGAAAACATCGAACGCATGTCTTCGGCGAACATCCCCATGACTGCGCCGATCGGGTCATTGGACGTGAGCGCGTCGCTGTACCGACCTACCGCGCCCGAAACCAATCCAGCTGCAGCGGCGCCGACTTTTGCGCCCCCGATCCCCATCCCGATTTCTTGCTCCCGGACCTTCATCATCTGACCTGAGATCTTCTTACCCGCTGCGATCTTCCTATTCTGTTGTGCAGCCACTTGGCCCGCCAAACCTCGGCCGCCGGCCTGCGCCGCCTCCTCTTGGTTTACGAAGGCTGCTCCTGCTCCCGCGCTTGCGGCCCCCGGCCCCCCAGCAAACTTACCCGCGGTCGCACCACGCGCTATATCAAATGCCTGCGCTAGCGATCCGCCTTGCCATCGCTGTATCAGCTTAGCTTTCCCTTCGTCAGTGCCCCCCATCTGACCAATCCTATCCATCATCAAGGGTATGAACTTCTCCGGGTTCGCTTCCAGCGCCAGCTCGGCCTGGAAAGCAGTCAGTTTCTTGCCCGTCTCGGGGTCTGTGGTCCCCATGGCCACCTGCAGCGCCAGGGCGTCCATAAAGCCCCCGCCTTTTCCCGCGCCCTTTATCGCCGCAACGCCTCCTTTTGCAGCTGTAACAGCGGCAGCGCCCTGTAGGCTGGGGCCTGCCTTCGATAGCTGGCGCACGAGACTCGGGAGTCCCCGGGGGTCCACCTGGATGCCCTGCTTCCGCATGGACTCGATGTTGGCCGCGATGGCCGCGATGAACTGCGGGAGCTTCCCCTCGCGGATGCCCGCGTTGAGCCCGGCCGCGATGGCCTCCTCTGTCAGCTTCATGGCCTGCCGGGGGTTCTGCCCACCGCCGGCCGTCCCGAGGGCGCCAGCCATGCCCCCCGCGTTGATGCCGGTCAGCTCCTGCATGCGCAGCGCCTCGGGCCCGAGCGCCGCCAAGTTCTTCCCACGCATCCCACTCGCCTGCGCGAGGGCAGCCATGCGCCCAGTGACCTGCGTGCGGTTCAGGCCGAGCCCGGCCATCCTCATACCGCCGGCCGTCCCGAGGGCGCCAGTCACACCGGCCGTAGACGCCTGCGCCTGCGCTTGGCCTATGGCGATGTCCGTGAGGCTCTCCGCGGCCTGCACAGCCGCCTGCAGGGCTGGGCCGACGAAGGGAATGGCGCCCAGGGCCATCGATGTCGCGCCCTGCCCCCGCGCGATGCCCGCCATAGCCTGACTGCCACGCCCCACACCCTGGGAAAGCATGCCACCCAGGGCGCCCGCGCCGACGGTCTGCCCAAAGCTCAAAGGCTGGCGGCCGGCGGTCCCCCCACCTCCGCCGCCAGCCCCGGCCCCCCGGCCCCCCGATCCAGCAATAAAGCGGCCCCGACTGTCCCGGCCCCCGCCGCCTCCGCCTGCGGCGCCCCCCATCGCGCCAGCCCGCTCTGCTGCCCTAGTCTGTCTGTCCAGCTCCTGAGTAACCCCAGCTTGCGCCCGCCGGAAGCGATCAATGGGCTCCGTCGAAAAAACACGCTTGAGGGTCGACCCGAACTGACGGAGCAGCCGGTCCTCAACCGAGATTTCTAGGGTGGTTTTGTGCTTCTCGTTTGGCAACTACGCGCCCTTCAGGAAATCCGCCACAAAGGCATCATCGAAAGGTTCCCGCATGGGGTCAGTTTCGGCAAGCTCCACCTCGTCCCACTCGGCATCTCCAGTCAACGGCAGCGGCTTATCCGCTACCTTCTCGGCTTCCTCGCCCACGACCGTCTTGGTATCGGGTCGGAAGTTCGGAGAGTACGGATCGTTGTCGTGATGTCGCTGTGTCTCGGATTGCTTGGCAGCGGCCGAGATATTCTCAGTCTCCAGAGCCTTCGCCGCCTGGAACAGAACCATGTGTTCCATCGCTTCCCGGGCCGAAACTTGCAAGAGTCTGGGATCGTTCGGGGGGAGATTGAACGTCAGGCTCCACATCCCCGCCACCATCAGCTCCGGATCCTCCTTCATCTGAGCTTTCATCCCCGACAGGCTCAAGGGGCGCCCCGAGAAACGTGGCCTCGTATGCCCTCGCTTGGGCATACAAACTCAGTAAGGGTGGATAGTCGTACAAATCGATTCCCAGCTTGCTGTCGCGCCACCACTGCGGGCAGTTGTCATGGTCCAGCGTGGTGTTGAGATAGGCCAGCGCTTCCGCGATGCTCTGCGCCTCCCCCTCGACGTTCGCCACCTCTTGCAAGAACTGCGTGCGCAGCCTGCCGACGTCCACGCGATGACCCATGTTGGGTACCGTGAACGGGAAATTTCCCGCGTACTTCCGCCGCCCGTCGATACTCGTCTGATCCAGGACGAGCACTGTCTTCGGCGACAACGCTTTATCCTCTTCCTCGGCAGGCTTGCGCAAATCGGCGCCCACCTCTGCCGCGCTCTTCCGGCTTACTGGCTGTTCCATAGGGTTCCCTTTCAGCGCCGGTTGAGCCCCGGCGGTCTGGTCACCCTACCAGATCTATGGCGTTGAACTCCACCACCCACACCCACGGGTTGGCTTCCCAGCCGTACCCGCGCTTGGCGTTTATGCTGTCCCAGAGATCGGCGAATGCCGCAGAGTCGGCCCCCTCAGTGCCCTCGGCCTCGACGTCCTCCCAGGTGATATCCTGCACCCGCTCCACCCGGACGTCGGTCACCTCCAGGGTGATGCGTGAATCGCACCGAAACATGTGGATGGATGGGCGCCAGCGGCCGTTGGGAACGGTGTCGCGCCTGACCGGTTCTCCTAGCTCGCGGAGATGGTTGTCCGCACGGTAGCGCACGGCAGCACCAGCGGGACATCGCTCATACCGGAATGTCTCGCGCACCCACAGCCGGTCCCCGGGTACGCCGTAGGGGCAGCGGATGACGTCCCACGGGTTGCCGTCGGGCTTCACGCTGATCATCTCGACGACCCCGCCAGACGTCATGGTCCCCACGGTGAACCCCTTCGGGGCCTTCACGATCCGCCGCGTCTGCGTCTTGGTGCCGTCGAGCAGTGCCCGGACCATGGCGCCGTTGAACAGGATGGGTCGCTCAGTTGGCATGATCCCTACATACCTGATAAGTAGTGCCCTATGCTGTCTGCCCGATCTCGCTCTCGTCCTGGATGCGGACCGCCACGAACTCGGTATCCGTGAGCACGATGCCCCGGGCCCCGATGTTGACCGTGTAGCGGGACGCCTTCACGCGCTGGATCGACGCGAGCACCTCGCCCGTGATGTTGTCCTCGACGCTGCCCGTGAGGTCGGGCGCCTGGATGATATCCGTGAGCCGCGGGAAGATGCGGATGCCGTCGCGGTTCTTGATCGAGTTGGTCACCACCCGGACCCACTGCGCCGTGAACGTCACACGGTAGGCGACCGCGACGAACTCGGCCACTTCGAGCTGGTCCAGCACCTCAACCGGGTCGTACTGGATCTCCTCGGAGTAGTTGACGTTCGTGCAGTACAGGACGGGCACGCCTTCGATGAGAAGCCGGGCACGCGCGCCGGAAAGAACTCTGCCTAGATCAGCCATCGGTCAAACTCCATTCCACCCTGTAAGTTTTCCGATACGAGATCGGGTTGAATCGAACTATTCGGCCGGCCACCTCCACCGGGTCGTAGTCGATCTCTTCCGAGTAGAGCGAGACCCTTGGGACCGCCCTTACAAGGCGGCTCCACAGGTCGAAAAGTGCTTTACCCAAGTCAGCCATCGGTCAGATCCTACGCGGCTACAGCCACTGTCGGGGTCAGGTGTACGGTGATCGGGATGAAGTTGATCGGGTTGACCAGCGCCACCTCGATGCTGACCGGGAACACGTCCCCGACCTGCTCCACTTGCAGCGATCGGTGCGCCACAATCTTATCTTCAGAGACGAGACGATTCGCCACCTCGATCGCGAGTGCTTTGATCGCGCCCACACTGTTGCCGAGCCCGCGCTGGCCGATCTTCTGGTCGAGCGCCGTGCGGAACTCGAACACGAAGGTGTTGAGCGATTCGTTGCTCGACATCTCGACGAACGCCAGGTTGTCGTCGGCGAGGTGGGTCGTGATGCTACGAATGCACCGGATGCCCACATTGTCGACCTGCTCGTAGATCATCAGACCGCGATCGATGAGGTCGCTCGCGTCCTCCTCGACATCCCACGAGGCATCGTTGCGGATGCCGTTGCCGATGACGAGCTTGCGCGTGAGCGGCTCCGCGATGGCGCTCCCCGCCTGCATGCCGGCCGCGATGGCCGCGAAGATGTAGGGGGGAAAGAACGTCGATACGCCCGTGATGGGGTCGAAGCGCTCGATCTCCTGGCTGATCGCCGACAGATGCCGCGTGTTGAGCGCGAGGATCTGCGTCTGGATGTTCGCGCGCGTCTCGCCGCTCCCATCTGCGATTTTGCCGATGCCCACGTATCCGTTGGCCTCGCTCTTCAGCCGGCCGGTCTTTGCGATGAGCGCAGTCAGCGCGAGGTTGTGGATGGCCGGGTCGGACGATAGCGGCACCACGATGTTGTAGCGGCGCTTCTCCAGCAGCTTGAAAGCGGTCTGCCACTCGGTGATCGTCACGACGCCCTCGATGCCGCCCACGAGAAACACGGGGGCCGCGGTCGCGAGCGGGGGCAGGTCGCCGCCGGTCGCCCGCGCGGCGTTCACGAACTGACTCTGCTGGGTCAGCGTGGTGATCGCATCGAACAGGTCCGCGAAGAACTCGCCGGCCACCGACAGCACATTCGTGGGCGGGCGCGTCGCCGCCACGTTGTAGTCCGCATCGACCATCAGGAACGTGGTGAAGTTGCTGACCAGCGACGTCGCCGCGAGGCCTGGAATGGCGTTCAGGCGGTCGACCACCAGCGCTACCGTCGTGAACTGCGTGTGGTTCGTGACCACCGCATCGAGGCTCAGCGCGACGCCGTTGCCGCCCGGGACATCGCCCAGTAGCAGGGTGGTCAGGGTGGAAAACGACACGGTTCCAACCACTGGGGTCGTGAGAGCTGCCGTGAGGTCGAAGACCTCGTTGACCGGCGTACCCGCCGCGTCGGTGCCCAGAATGACCGCATCGGCCGCAAAGTCCGCCACTGCGGCCACGGTCACCACGCCCGCGGCGGGCGCGTTGGTCAGGTCCACCAGGCCGCGCGTAAGCACGGTCGTCAGGACGGTGAAGAGCGTGACCGAGATCGGGAAGTCCGAGACAGTCACGGTGCCCGCGGCCGACGCGCTCAGGCGAATGGCCAGCACCTTGGTGAAGCTGGTCGTGCCCTGCACATTCGTGGTGCCATTGAGGGCGATCACCTCATTGATCACGGCACCCACGCCGTCGAGCCCGAAGACCGTGATGCTCTGCGTGGTGTCGCCCGCGTTGCTGCTCACCACGTCGAGCACGCCCGGGGCAGGAATGTCCGCGGCTCGCTCGGCTTCCAGGCCCGACTCGGCCTTCGTGGCCGCGATGGTGAACGTAGTCGCGTTGATGGTGCCGAGGGCCGTATCGTACCCGTCGGCGCCCGGCGTATAGGTCACGTCGAAGATAGCCTCGCCGCCCACATCGTCGAATACCTCGGTCGTGCTCTCGAAGACCACGGTGTACTTGAGGCCGATGTTCGTGCCCGCCGACACCTCGATGTTGATCTGCGCCGTGAACAGGCCGAAGTCCGCGGAGGTCACATCAAGCGCGTCCGCCCCGTTGCCATCCGGCAGGCTCGCGCCCGACTGCGTGGCCGGGTTCACCTTTACCAGGATCTCCTTCTGCGCGCCGCCCGGCACCGCATCGTCCTGGCTGGGCTCGAAGCAGAAGATGCCCGCGGTCCGCAGGTCGCCCGAGCGGTAGCGCTCCTGGACCGTGTTCGGGCTGTTGGCGTCCGCCAGGCTCTCATCGACGGTGAGCGGCGCACCGCCCTCGGCCGTGCCGATGAGCGCGACGATGCCTATAGATGCCGGCGAGACCGCGGCCAACGCCGACGCGTCGACGCGAGTTACCGCCTGTGGGATGTTCAAACGACGTCCGTTAAAGAAGATTGCAGTGGCGATGGAATCCTTGCCTTTCTAGTTGGGCACGGCCCAAGTTCGTCCGTTGATGACTCCGGCCATCAGCCCCTCGGCTCCGTCAGGAAGTCCCGATACATCTTCATCCACGCGGCAGGCTGCCGCTTCACAGTGCGCCCGGCCGAGTGCTGAGATACGAATGCGGTGAGCAATGCATCACGGCGCCCCCGGGCCCAATGGCTCACGGTCAGCTCCCGAGTATCCACGGTCGGCGCCGGCCGGGCCGCGACCTTCCCGCTCGGGGCCTCCTTGAGTACCGACGCCGCTGCCTTCGCGCGGAGTTGACCACTCGTCAACGGCCGCCCGGTCGAAGGTGGCAGAGGGTCGGTCTTGGCCGGCTCGGGCTCCGTCTTATCAGCAGGCTTTCGTGGTGACATATTCGGTTCCTCGGAACGCAAAAAAGGCAGCCCCACGAAAGTGGAACTGCCCCTTGCGCCTTTGGCAGACGCGGGCCTCAACAGCAATACTGTCCGTGCCTACCGATCGCTGTCAAGGTTCCTCGGAGGGATCGATGGGGTGTACGCCGCCGCGGACGCCCGCCACCATGATGTCGTCGGCCCAGATACCCGTGATCTGAACATTCTGTCCGTCGACGCCCAGGAAGATCGGCACGGTCTCCAGCGACTTCACGGTCACGCCCAGGCGCCGCACGAACATGTTTTCGGGGAGATAAGTATCTTGCGGATTCAGCTCGTTCCCATCGTAGCGCGTCTCCACCATGCCACAGCGCTGCATGGCCACGTTGGAGCCTATCAGAACGGCCTTCGCGAAGTGGTAGAGATACAGGCACAGGTCGGGATGCGTTGCGTAGATGTAGACGCCGTAGGTCTTCTCGTACATCGACCCCTGAAACTCGGAAGCCTGCTCAACGGGATCTCCCGCTCGCGTCTGCCCCAAGTAATGGGATAGAGCGGCTTGGTCTTCGGCGTCGCGCTCCAAGACCACCGCCATGCACGGGAACTCGCTGCTCGAACGCGGGTATCCCAGAATCGGCACCGGCGGGGTCCTCTGGAAGCTGGTGATGTAGCTCTCCCGCTCATCCTCGGTGATCATCGGATCGAAAAAGAAGCTGAAAAACCGCCTCAGCTCACCGACGTTGGCGAGGTTCGACAGTCGATCCGTCTCACTGCGCAGCAGCGCCAGGATCACCCGTTCGGGCATGACGACGCTGTGCGCACCTGCCGCCTGCTCGAAGTCGAGCACGGGATCATCAGGCGGGAACTTATCATTCTCGAACGTGCCGCCGAGGTTCGCGGGGTCTTTGCGGTTGGCCATGCTTATCCCTTCGTGGACGCGCGGAACATCTGGGTCGTGATCATGCCGACATGCTTCTGTGTCTTGGTAGCGAAGTGAACCGCGCGGATGCCTGGGTGGAACCAGTGCTGTGTCGCCTTGCCTTCTTTATCCGATTCGCCGCGGTTGACGTTCTCGCTGATCACGCGAAACGAGGTGTAGCTCGATTGCGTCGCGCGCTTGTACTTTTTCTCCTGGCGAACGATGCCCTGGTACACGCTGCTCGCATGCCAGGGCTTGGCCTTCGTGGTCAGCAACTTGTGCGCTTGGCGATCGACATGGGCGCTCGCGGCGCTCAGGCGCTCCCCCGGGCGCGTCTTGTGCGCCTCGGCAGCGGTCCCCCGCGCGGGGCGCGAAAGGGACGGCGCGAGCCGCTTGGCCGCCGCGTGGATGCTCACGGGCATCGCGGGTCCCGTGTTGCGTCCGCTCGAACCCGCGGCGCCATGGCTGAATGGGATAATGAGATATTTTCCGTTTTTGCCCTGCTTCGCCTTCGGCCCGCTCAGCATCCAGTCGCGCATGTCGCCACCCTGGAATCCCTGCTCGATGAGATTCGGCAGCACGCCAGACAGCGTGATGGTGAACTTGCGATCGCCCTCCTCGCTCGTGAGCGCCTGCACGTACTCGCGGCTCGTTGACTTGAGGTTCTGCTGCGCCTGCCGCTTCCAGAACGCCAGCGCCGCCGCACCCATGCCGTGGACCATGCGCTCCTGGTCAGAGCGCGTGGGCAGCATCCCAAGCACAGCCAGCGAGATCTGCCCGATGTCGACTTTGACCACCATTCAGCATGCCCCGGTCACCGGCAGGATGGTTTCGGAATCCGTGAGAAAGTCCAGCTGCGCGGAGGCCTGCAGCGGCAGCGGCTGCACCTTGTCGGGGCTCTCTTTGAATCCCTTTATATCAGAGCGCACAGCATGCGGATGACTCATCACGATCCAGACGGGATGAAAGTCGTAGTGGACGCTCACAACAGTGCCCGCTGGCACCTTGGCATCACCCGCGGTCGTCCAGACGATATGCCCCTGGTCGTTCACGTTGAAGTCGATGCCCTGCTCCAGCGTGGCGAAACTCCCGCTCGCCGCCGTCTTCACGATCGCCTTCGTGAGATGCGAGATCCGATAGCGTGCGACGTCAGTGTTCGCGGGCAGGTTCTGCCGGCGGCCGCGACGGTTGTCTTTCTTGAGCAACTCGTTGTAGCTCATCAGGTCGTCGGTCATCTCCAGCGAGTCACGCCAGGACAGGCGGTGCGGCGCCTGCGTCGTCACTGCGACCTCGCCGGACGCCCACAGGCCGAACTTCTCGTAGAGTCGCGTGCTGTCCGAGAACGCGAACATCAGCGCCTGGATGTTCAACGGGTCCACGTAGAAGTAGCCCGAACCATCGCAGTCGGTGCACGCGAGGTCTGCCTGCTGCGTCTCATCGCGCAGGCATGGGCACAGCATCGCCTTCCGCCAGGTGATCCGCTTGCCATGCTGCAGGAGCACACGGTCAAACTCTTCAGGCTTGAAGTCAGCGCGCAGCTTGTTCAGCGGGAGCGTGTCGTTGCTCTGCGCGATCGGATCGACGTCGCCAGCCGTTCCCGGCACCGCATTGGCGAACTGCCGGGTGGCGGTGAACGGTACGGCGTTGCCCGGCGGCGGTGGGCGGAAGCCGCCGTCGGTCACGCGGCACCCCGTGCCATCGCGCGGGCCTTTCCGCTCTGGAGAACTGAGCGGATATTCATGCCACGATCATTCGCAAACCATGATAATATCTCTTCAGTACGGGGATCTGATCCTTGATTTGCTTGCCATACTGAATGAGGCGCGCGCCGTATCCGCTATTCGTCGCCGATGACGTGGTGCCGATGGTCTGGCTCAGTCCATCCATGGACAGGCTCACGTTCGCAATGCCCGCACCCGCGATGAGGTCGCCGAACAAATTAAACGGACCGAACGACGCGGCCATGCCAATCAAGTCGATAATATTGCGTGGGACCTTGCCCGACTCGAAGCCCGCCACGGTGACCAGATTGAATAGCTGGGGCAAATAATCCAAGCCATTGTAGATAGTCGGCAGGAAGCTGCCGCCTTGTCCAATCAGTACCTCGGACAACGTGCCGGCCGTCGGCACAATCTGGACCGTGCCGCCCGCGGGATCGATGCGCAGCCACTCGTTGGGGAACACGATGACGCTCTGACCCGATGGGTACTGCACGCGGAACTCGTCGATGCAGATGATCGGATAGTTGTCGAGCTGGATGATATTGAAGGCTTCGTAATCATTTCGATAATAGTCGTGAAACTCGCTGAACGCTGTGGGCAGGATCGCAATGTCCAGCTCGGTCTCGAACCACTTGATCGCCGACAGGATGTAGTGCTGGAACACGGCATCCGCGAGCGGCTTGCCATCGTTGTCCGTTATATCAACGCCGAAGAAGTAGCGTGCCTTCAGCTGCTCGACGGTGAGGATCCCGAGCAGGGCTAGCCCAGCCCCCTCGATGGCCACCGACGGATCTGTGAGGGCCGTCTGGCCTGCAATCTTGCCGATGTAGCGGAAGCGGTAGAAGAAGGTCAGGTTGCCCCGGCGGTCGAAGAACTCCATCACCGGCTGGTCGGCTTTGAGCACGGGGCGCTCGGACGGCACGGTGATCTCGGCGAAGGTGATGCCGCCGTCGGTGCTGCGCTCGACCACCAGGCGCTCGTAGCCGGCCGCGACGACTGCGGCGATGTTGTCGTCGGTCGTGGTCAGCCGGATGACCGAGCCCAGGGCCTGCGCGCCCACGCCTGGGTTCGCGCCCTCCACCAGGCCGATGGGGATCTGATTCTGCTGGTCGAGTGTCGATGCGACAGCCACCCCTGCAGCGTACCCCTACATCACGGGAACGTCGATGCCGTCGCGTATGTTGCGCCCAGCCTTCTGATTCACCAGGGCCCGCTTCTTCACCTTCTCGAAATGCGTGCTGATCCTGCGCCGTCCGGCGCCTTTGGGCAGCTGCTCGATCGCGCGATAGGCCAAATCATCCGCCCGTTGCTCGTAGATGCCGTCCTGGACTTTGGCGACCACCCGGGCCGTTTGCTCCCCCTGCGTGCGAATGGGCTCAACCATCGCGATGACTTCCGCCTTTTTGATAGGGTCCAGAAGGGCGGGGTGCTTCGCGTGCGCGGTCGGGAGCGCGTCATGCTCGGCCAGGTCCGCCGCCTTCAGCAAGCTCTGCGCGAAGGTGTTCCAGGTCAGCATGAGGAAGATGACGAAACCGATGATCGCTACGGCCGTTCTCCAGGACATCGAGATGCCCGTCTCGTCGACATTGATGCTTGTCGGGCGTTTGCCGGGCGGCGGGTTGGTGACGTGGGCTTCGAAGCCTGGATCATGCGCGGACATACTGCTGTGACCTCCACCACAAAGCCTAAACCGAACGGCTCATACTCACCAAGCACCTCGACCTCGAATGCCACCCCTCGGGGTGACACAAGGTCGGTTTTCCCCTACAGAGTGCAACCGCTCACGAGGATCTATGACCGCGTCGTAGCAGCTTTGGTTGGGGCAAACGTGCTATAAAAAAGCCCCCGCGCTGTATCAGCAGCCGGAGGCATTGACCCACAGGAAAGGTTCAGTTCCCCATGGATGATAAAACTCTACAGCGCTTCTGGTCGAAGGTCGACAAAGACGGTCCCGTGCCGAAGCATCGGCCGGGACCGTGCTGGGTGTGGGCGGCCTTTTGCAACGAAGACGGCTATGGCAAGTTCAGCCTCGATGGATGGCCGCAGTATGCCCACCGCGTGGCATGGCAGATCCAGCGCGGCGGCATCCCGGCCGGTCTTTGCGTATTGCATCACTGCGATAATCGCCCATGCGTCCGAGGCTCGCATCTTTTTTTGGGTACGAATCCCGATAACACTGCTGACATGGTCATGAAGCAGCGGGCGGCACGCCAACGTGGCGAAACGAACGGCCGATCGAAACTCACCGAGGCCGACGTGAACACCATCAGAACGCGATATGCCTCTGGTGGTATTTCACAGCGCAAACTCGCAAAGGATTTCGGCGTTAGCCAGGCGCTCATCAGCGTCATCGTGAATCGAAAAAACTGGGCGCATGTCGGCGCCCAATCTGGCACAACTCGGTGCTAATGATATATCCCATCAACAAGATGTGGCGCCGAAAGTTCTGGCCCCATATCCCCGATGTGCAGAACACATTGCGCCGCGCGATCCGCACCATCCGCTATGACTATGACCCAGCCATCCACATCCCCAGAGAAGCGGGATACACCATCGATTATCCATGGCCGCGCACTCGGGAATGTGCCGGCGCCTTTCAGATGATCGGATATTGCCATGTGATCGTGGCCCCCATGCTGGATCTCGCACAGCGGGCACTCCCGAAAAACGAATGGCACATCGTGAACGCTAAGAAACACAGCATCGTCATGTCGGACGATGGCATCATCCTCGACATCATCGGCGTGCGTAGTGATCCAGCCGACACAGTGAAACTGGTCCAGCGAGATTGCCTCGATGCGCCCCATGACATTTGGCCCGACGTTGACGAGTACATCGATGACCATCTAATAGCAGACCAACCCCTCGGCCCAGCCAAGCCGATGCCAATCGCGAGACGCCTCGGGTCGCGCTGATCGCCACTCCAGCGAACTCCGTAGTACCCAACCCATCGAGTTGGACGTCCTCAATGAACCGAGCCCCGAAAGGGAAAGACCCAGAAGCGCCGCTACCGTTCATCCACAACGAGATCAACCTCGGTCTTGTCTGCAGCAGCGATGAGTGCTCGTTTCAATGTGCTATCGGAACTATCGAACCCTCGCTTGGTTGCCGTCATAGCCGCTAGCAGGGCACTCATGTCGGCAGCATCCTTGATATCCAGATACCCGCTCTCATCAGCAAACGGATAGCTCAGTGGATAAGCCACTTCGTTGCGCGCTTGGTACAGCTCCATCAAGTCAATTCGCGCTTTTTCCGACATGCTGAAAATCTGACCGGAGCCTGGTGGGTACTCGAAGCCCTGGCTGACCAAAGCTTCTGTCGTCTGGGTAATACTCTTACTTCGTGTGCGCTTGTATTCGTTGAGCGGGGTCAACGCGCTGAGCTCCACGTCAGTGAGGTAGCGCAGAACATCCCCGTCCAACGCGTGTCTGAGCGGACTGGGCGTCTCGCCATCGATAGGTCTCCGGTCTATCGAGGCAGACTTTGTGCCGTCAAGATTCATGCCGCCCAACCAGGTAGCAACTGGGTACTTGGGCGTGTGTGCACTTGGTATGTACTCCAGTGTCCTTCGGTTCAGTACATTTGCCATTATGAAATCTGCTCCAGTTCAGTTTCCGCTACAGGGGCAGTGCCCGAGAAATCCAGGTGTAGGCCATTGGGCCCGATGTCGCGCAGCTCGCCCGGCTCATCACCGCTGGGTGCGTCAAATGTGATGGTCAGACAACCCCACTCGTCAGAGCCCGTGGGCGCGAACGTCGCTGTGCCCGTGGAGCCCGATGACACCATCTCGTCGGCTACGGCCAGCAGCACGTCAGAGCCTGCTGCTGTGGCGCGACGATTCACGCCCTCGGGAATCATGTCGACATCGTACGTGGGCAGTACATCGCCGTCCATGACGCAGATACGCAGGCAATAGGCGTCGCCGCCGGCTGTGATGCTGGACGCCACTGGGCTGCTCGACGTTCCCGTGTTGATCGACGATGACACGTCAAGCGCGCCCACGCGCGGCGCTCGAATCATGGTACCTGTCTTGTCCGTCGTCAGGTCGCCGGTGACCACGTAGGTAGCGGGTACGCTTGCTGGCGCGTCGCGCTCAAATACCCAAACGCTCGATGTATTAGTAGACGAGGGCAGGTCTGTGTTGCCCGAGTTGACCAGCGTCCAGCCACTGGGCGTAGTCATGTTCTCCGGGGTGCTGCCGTTGCCCCCGCTGGCTATCACAATGATCAGCTTGTCGCCCTCTACTGTGCCCGTAGGCACATTCATGGTGAGCGTTGTCGAGCTGCTCACCTCGTCAAGGGTACCGCTGGCGAACTCGCTAGCGCCCGCGTGCCCTACAATGCCGTCCAGCGGCAAGTGGAAGATCCGCCCGTCAACGATGCCGTCGCCCCCGTTTAGCGTGAAGAGGTCCAAGATCTCCGACGGCGGCAGTATCCGGTTGTATAGCCTGAGGTCCTCTATTTGCCCATCCACACACCGCTGGGCGTCACCATCAAAGTTGCCGATCAGCATGTTGGAATCGGCATCGCTCTCGCGCGTGCCCGTGGGCGTGCCAAACTCGGTGGTGGTCTCGGCCACCCCGTCGACGTAGAAAATGGGATTATTGCTGGCACTGTCGGCGTTGTAGGTCAGCACCAGGTGCATCCACACGTCTATCGTGAGCGCCTGCGCATTAGGCCACCAGCCTCCGTCATCGCCTGAGAATCCGTACTGCAGGGCGAAGCCGCCACCTGCATCGATAAGGCTTACCACCCACCCGGCGTCATTGCTGGCGAGGGCTCCGGTCTTGCTGAGCAGCCGCGGTCCTTCGGACACTCCAAACGAGTCCAGCAGCACCCAGCACGACAACGTCGCACCGCCGTCCCATATGTTATCGAACGCTGCAGGTGACCTACCTAGTCCCCGGTCGAGCTCCAGCCCGTCTCCGTTCCACCGCATTAGACTACCTCCACCAGCACGCCTAGCAGCTCGGCGTCGCCAGTGAGCGTGCCTCCGCTGCGGACGAACTCCAGTAGGTGCAGCTGGTTAGCGGCGACGCCCAGCCCCGCCAACGTGAACGACGTCTCATCGTACTGGACATTGAGATTCCCGGACGCGTGGTTAGCAGTGGTGAGCGCGTTGGCGGCACTCCATGACCCCGGCACCGCATCGTCGCCGAAGTCCTTTTCATACACTGCCCACGTCGATGTGACAGCGCCGCCTGGTGACGACACGGGCCGCGTGACCATCGTGAACACCACGTCGGTAGCGCCCGTCGGTACGAACAGCTCGTAGCCAGCGCCTTCGTCGTCGGTGTCGTCGAACACGCGCACCGTCTTCTCCGCGTTGGCTGCACTCGCCACCGCAGGCGCATTGACGGTGATCACCCAGCTGGAGTTTGTGATGCTGATCAGCTTACCCCCGGGCACCCACTCGCGGAATAGCGCCATGTCGTCTTGTAGCTGTGCCCGAGCCCCCGTCATGAAACCGTCAGCGCCGCCAGCGACCACGTCGGCGTGCAGGGTGCCATCAGTCTGTGCGGCATGAGCATGCACGTGGTCCGAGCGCGACAGCGATGTCGCCGAACCCTCAGCATTCACCGTACCAACATTCACTGCTGCGGCTGTGGAGATATCGTGCTTGTGGTCCGCTCTGGCAGCGAGGGTGGCGACGCCGACCGCGGCTGCGGCCTTCGTAACGTCGGCGGGCGCTGCGCCGGTCAACGCAGCTGCAGCAGTAGCTATGCCATCAAGCTTTGTCTTGTCGGCACCGGTCATGAAGCCATCGGCGCCGCCTGCGATGACGTCGGCGTGTTGTGTACCTCCACCCCGCACACCGTGCTGTGCGTCTGTCGCCAAAACACCAACCTGGATGTCGTTGGCATTGACTACGATCGATGCATCACCATTCGCGATCACATTGAACGTGCGGTCGGCCGAGAGGTCACCGCCACCTGTGAGACCGGCGCCGGCAATCATGTCGCGCGCAGCAATAGCGAGCAGAGATCCACTTATCTCAACATCGTTACCGTTGATCGCTACACCAATGTTGTTGATGCCTGCGAGGCCGCGGAACGGAAGGTCCACGCCCGACTTAGTCAGCACCAAGGAAACCGTGCCCTGGTTGCTGGCGGTGTTGACCTCACCCGTGTTGGCAGTCAGGTCGACCTCGGGGCCTGCCGCGTCCGGCTTCCAGAACACCCCATCATCGCCAGTCTTCTTGTAGAGCCGGCCCTGACCTGCTGAGGGGTTGGCGGGCGCAGCCATGTCGTTGAGCAGGAATGCGCTGCCTGCAGCGACAATCACGTCACCCTTCGTCGCGAACGAAGTTGACTCAAGAGTCAGGTCGTCGCCTGTAGCTGTTCCGCCGATCAGGATCTGTCCGCCGGCCTGCCCGGCCAAGATGGCGGCCCCCGCGGCAGTCACGTTCGCCAAGTCGGTGACATCGGCAAGCGCTTCGATACCATTGAGCTTCGTCTTATCAGCCCCAGTCATGAAGCCGTCGGCACCGCCCGCTATGACGTCCGCGTGCAGAGTGCCATCGGTTTGCGCAGCATGCGCATGGACGTGATCCGAACGGGACAGCGACGTGGCTGAACCTTCAGCATTCGCCGTTCCGACATTCACTGCCGCAGCTGTGGAGATGTCGTGCTTGTGATCCGCCCTGGCAGCGAGGGTGGCGACGCCAACCGCGGCTGCAGCCTTCGTAACGTCTGCAGGCGCGGCCGCGGTCAGCGCAGCTGCACCGGCCGCAATGCCGTCGAGCTTGGTCTTGTCGGCCCCCGTCATGAAACCGTCGGCGCCACCAGCGATGACGTCCGCATGCTGCGTACCGCCCCCGCGCACACCGTGCATTGCATCGGTCTGCAGGACGCCCACAGCGAGGCTGTCGGCAACGACGACGATGGAAGCGTCCGTCGCCACCACATCAAGCGTGCGACTCGCGGATAGATCGCCGCCGCCTGTCAGTCCAGCGCCAGCCGTGATGACGACTGACGCGTCCGCCTTCAGCGCAAGCTTCGTGTCAGTGTCGTCACGCACCTCGACGATGGCCGCCTGCACTTCAACCGCTGCGATGTCGCCGTCGGGTGTGAACGTGATCTGCGACGCGATGTAGTCGCCAGCGGCTGAGGTGACGATGCCCGTGCGACCGAACACGCTGAGCACCGCACTCGCGCCGCCTGTGACGCCCATCTGAATCGGTACGAACTTCGCCTGTCCCGGCTGGACCGACAGGTCGCTCGCGTTCCCCTTGACGATGATTGCAGTCCGACGCGTGTTTGGAACGGCGTCGATCGCTGGAAGCGTGATCGGATTCTCTGTGAAGAGCGCAGCCTCTGCAGCAGCCAGTGTGTTGTATTCGGCCTGCCCTATCGTGAGCGCAGAAACGTTGTTGAAGAAGTCCATCCAGTAGATGGCCCAGTTGTTCATGCCGACGGTAGCCAGCGTGTCGGATCCGTCGTCCCACGACCCTGCGGGTACGTCGGTCTGGGGGGAGATGTTGAAGCCGCCTGGCTGCGTGGAGTCTATGTATATCTGCAAAAACCCAGTGGGATCAGCAGCTGCATTGATCTGCTCGTTTGGGTTTGTCGCACTGAGCGCACCATTCAAAAATGGCAGATTTGAAGTGCCCGCAGACTTAGAAATAGTCAGGTCTGAAGCGGCGGCGGCGTATTGGTTTCCCGAGTTTATCGCTCCAAGGAGCTTTACATAGTCAATCAGTGACTGCTGCACATTGAACGCCGGCTGCTGCGACGTGGATATGCTAGTGATGTTCGTGAGGTCCGCATGACTAACATCTTGGAGGAGCGCGTTGGTTCTTCGATCCTCTGGTGTCTCAAATGGGATCTGCTGGAGGAGCAAGCCTGCAGGTGAGATGGACAGTATCGTGGCTGTCTGGGTCGCTATGTCGTCCGGGGTTATGCCAACGAACGGACCGAACGCGACAGAAGTCGGTATAGCTGTAGGATCATTCGGGTCTGCGTGATGAGCGACGCCGGCAGCCACATCGAACTTGGTGGTATCAACATTCGCAGTGACCAAACCTCCGGAGATGATTCCCGTGACAGCCGCCACGTTCGTAAAGACCGAGTTCGGGGTGCTGTAGCTCCCGGTTTCATCCAAGTAGTCCGTGGCAACGCCAGAGCTGCTCAACAAGGCGCCGTTGATGGCCCCGGCGTTCGAGATGATCTGCGACCCCATGTCCAGGGCGCCCGTCATCGCGCGTGAACCGTCGAGCGGGAGCAGCAACGCACCACTGATCGCTATCTCGGTGGCGCTCTGCGTGATGCCGATGTCGTTCGTGCCCTGAAGGCTACGGAACTCTAGATTGACACCGTTCTTCTGCGCGAAGACTTCACCCGGTCCTGCGCCCAAGTTGAAGCCAGTGTTGATCTCCCCATCACCGCCACCACCACCACCGCCACCAGCTGTGAGCGCTCGGGTCAGAATTGGCATTCAGGCACCTCTGGAGATTTGCGTGATGTAGAGCGTGCCCGTGCCGCCCCCCGTAGCAATCGCTGCGATGCGGTCGTTGTCTTCCTTCAGGATGTTCAGTTCAAGGGCAACAATGGTCGCGGCTGACATGGGGAAGTGGGGCGCAGCTGCAACGACCGTGAGCGGTGCGGCGCCCTTCTCGAACTTCCCAGTCGCCAC
Source organism: Gammaproteobacteria bacterium (assembly GCA_027295305.1). Taxonomy (GTDB): domain Bacteria; phylum Pseudomonadota; class Gammaproteobacteria; order Pseudomonadales; family Azotimanducaceae; genus JAPULC01. Next base: position 38,471 of record JAPULC010000024.1, on the reverse strand, counting down.
CCACACTACGGCGCCCGCACTCAGGTTGGCGACGTGCAGCAAATACCGACCCGGGACGAGCGCGCCGTCGGGATCGGTGATCTCCGCTGCAGTGTCGGTCACCGCAAGCGCGCGCGTACGGCCGAGCGAAGCTGCGAAGAACGCAATATCGTCGTCACCTCTGCGTGCTTCAGCCATCAGCTGAAATCCTCGTGATCACCACATCGACGGTGCCCGCGTCCGTGATGAACGTGAGACCGTCCGATGCCGTCGCCGGGCCGACGTTTCCCTGCCCTGGCGGCCGCGCGATGAAGATGGGTTTGAACCTGGGATCCTCCAGCAGGTCGATGGGGAGGAGCGGGGCCGCCGCGACTGCATCCGGGAGGCCGGCGAACGGCCCCTGTCTCACCCACAACAGCGTGGCGCCCCCTGCGACAACTTTCGTGCTGAGTCGGTACCGACCGGGAGCAAGGGGCGCGGCAAGGGGCACGGAAGCAGCGTCCCCGACACTGAGGATGACGCTGATCCCAATGCGCTCAGCGTAGAAATGCTTTAGGTCGTCTGCATTCGCTGCCATCTCATCCCTCGTTGCTTTCAGTCGCCGTAGATCGCCTTGTCCAAGATCGGACGCAGCTTGTCAGCGCCGAGCTTCTTCTGGGGCGCCGTCAACTCGACTTCCCACTTTTCCGCGGCTGCCAGGAGCTGCTTCTTATCCATCCCGTCGAGCTGCGGACCCTCATCGTCGGCCGCCTCATCACTCCCGTCGCCAGCCGTAGGCGTCGCAGGCGCGGACGTTGCGCCCGGTGCGGGAGGTACCGGAGCGCTCGCGGGTGCCACAGGGTCCGCAGGAGCATCCGCGTCGGCCGCCGCGGCCTTCAGCTGATCGATCTCCGCATCTCTGCTCTTCACGGCCAGCTGGAGATCCGCCCGTAGGGATTCGGAGGTTCGCAGCTTCGTCCGGAGAGCATCCGCGGCGCCCAGTGCTTGCTGTAGCTGTGCCTTCACAGCTTGCAGTTCACCGGCATCGGCCCCACCCGCCATGGCCGCAACGGGATCGAATGCCGCGGGCGCCTCCTCGGGTCCCCGCGCGCTGTTCGACCACCCTGGAGTCGCAAGCAGCATATCCGCGTGCGCACCATCCATCGCGAAAACACCGCCATGGTCGCCTGTGTAGGAGGCGCCTCCTATGCTGAGGACTGTGTTCGCGAGTGCTTTGTTCTGAACGTTCTTCATGACTGAGCCTTTCGTTGATATAGAAATCGGGGCGACGAGCCTGCGCCCACCGCCCCGACTCTACCAGCGGTCTGGTTCAGCTACTACAGCGAGCCGGCCGCGCGTCCGACGTTCTTGACCACGATGTTCTTGGCGGGCGTGTACATCTTGACGCCACCGTAGAGCACCTGCGCCCATCGGATGCTGGTGTCGATGGCCGCGAGGGGTATGCGCGTCATCGGCAGAAGCTGCGCCCAGCTGAACGAACGCTGGTTCTGCATGAGCACGAAGCCAATGCTGGTCCCTGGGATGTCGTCGTTGTTGTCGGTGATCACCTGGGTCGCACCCGTGCGGGCAACCCGGACCATGAGCCGCGCGGTGCTGGCGGCGCCGCCGATCGTCGAGCGGTAGATCTCGTAGTACGTCGGGCTCTGCCCGTTGTCCTGGATGGTGAACGTCACCTGCTCGCCTGCGACCACGGCCACACCAGCACTGTCCACGGGGGCGGACAGACCGAAGCGGTTGCCTGCAACCACCTGGTAGATGTAGGTCCCGTCGTCGGCCGCGATGAACTGCGAAGCCGCATTGGCGGCCGCTGCTGGCGCCACGGTGATGCTCGGAACGTTCGGGCGCTTGTCGGTCTTGCCCAGTCCGGTGGCGGGAGACGCGGGGCCCTCCTGGATGAACACGTGGTCATGCAGGTTGATGCGGCCGTGCTGGCCTTGGAAGGCTGTGACGGTCGCTCCGAGCACGCCGGGGGCCGGCGAGTAGGCGAACCGCTGCCGGTCGTAGACCTGCTTTGCGAGGTCGGCGAAGGCGCCGGTCGCGAAGTAGGCATCCGTCGCGGTGCCGAAGTTCTGGCGGATGCGCAGCAACATGTCGTTGAGCGCGTTCTCGCTGAGCGGCGCGCCGCGCAGGTCGATGACGTTGTCGGGCGCACCGTCCGTGATGAGCTTCTGGAGCCCGTCGAACTGCTCGGGGATGAGCGTGGAGTCGCCGAAGAACAAGGCGTTTTCGTTGTTCTTCAGGAGGTCCATGGTCTTGTTCATGGTCTCCAGCGCGATCACGTTGCCGGTCGCTGCCCGGATGGTGTTCGCGACGTGAGTCACGCGACCGGTCACGCCCAGATACTTGATCAGCATCGTGACGCGCTCGTAGGTGCTGTCCTCTTCCTCGGGCAGGTCACCTTCTCCCATGAAGCCCAGGTTGAACCGGGTCGAACCGCCCTGGCCGTAAGCCAGCAACCGGTTGAACTCCTCGACCGTGTTGGTCGCGGGTATCTTCGGGATGGTCTTGAAGAGCTTGATCTCATCCATCTCGTAGGTGAGGTTCTTCATCGTCGCTTCGAGCGACTCCACGCGCAGCGGGAAGCCAACGCCAGGCGCTACACCCGGATCGTTGACGTCGTTCCCTGCGACGAGGGCCTTGCGTAGCTCCGCGATTTCGTTGGTGCTGGACGAGCCATAGCCACTGTAATCGCGGTAGTCCTGCGCCGAAATGAATGCTCCGACAGTCATGATGCGTATCTCCTTACGGGTCTCTTTGCGGGTGCGTTTTCAGCGCAGTTGAATCGTTTGAGGTTGGCCTACTGGTAGGTCCGAGCGGCCTGGACCTCGGTGGGGTTGGCCATGAGGAAGTCGTTGACGGCCGCCAGGGCCTGCTCTGAGCACTGGTTGCCACCTTCGAGCAACCCGATGATCTGCGCGGTTCGCTCCCCGCCGATCTCGCGCATGCCCTTCTCCAGGTTCATGTAGGAAAGGGTCGAAAGGATTTCGTGCTTCTTCAGCGGCTCGCCGCCGCCCGCGCCCGCTTCGCCTGGCATGGACTTCGCCAGCGTGGCCGCCGCGCTTGCGGAGGTCGCGCCGCGAGGCTGTTGCGGCTGCCGCTCGACTAGGCCCAGGCGCTCGCCCAGGGCTTCGATGATGCCCGACTGGCTCTTGATGAGCGTGCCCGTCTGGTGGATGGCTCCGGCCATCGCGGCGTTGACATGCTCCTGATTGCCGAAACCCTTCTTCAGGGTGGCATTGACGCCGTCCAGCTGATCGGCGGTCGTCTTCACGAAGCCCGCAAAGAAATCCGTGCCATCGAGCAGCGGTCCCATGTCTGGATCGGCGTTGTAAGCATCCATTGCCTTCGCCAGCGGCTCGCCGCCGACCGTGCCCGCCTTGTCCATCTTCGGGGTGACGTCATGGGCACCGGGGTAGCCCATGTAGCCCTTCATCGAGCCACCGTTCTTGTCAGCGTAGCCCTTGGCATGTGCGGTCATCTTGCCGACGTAACCCTCCATGCTGTCGTCTTCCTCTTCCTCGTCATCCTTCGCCTTGCCTGTGAGGGCACCTGCCATGGCGGCGATGTCACCGGCGTCGAATCCGAGGTCGGCGAGCTTGCCGATCATCATGCTGTCCATGGCCTTGGGCACCGGCGCGCGGCCGCCGCCCGTGACCGTCGCGGTCTTGGCGTCCTCGCCTTCGACACGGCCCGAAGACTCGACGCGGTTGGCATCCACGGTGGCGCCACCCTTCAGGAGATCGGTGGCCGCGGCCGCCTTGACGAGTTCATCGAGCGAAGCGCCGAGGCTTTCGGGCGTGACGCCATCTTCGGGAGTTTGTGTTCCGGGCATGATCTCTTCCTCTCGGGGCTAAGCGGCGTGATGCCGCGCCGTGTAGTCCACAATCTGCGCCGCGAGTGCGCGGCTGAATCCAGGTCGAATCGCGAGGATCAGCTCGACAGCCGCCCCCTTGGTGAGCTTCTTTTTCTTCTTCTTTTTGGTGCCGACGCCTTCGAGCGCTTCGGTCTGCAGAGGCTCCGCGCTCCCGGGCTCGCCCGCGGGGATGCCCACGGCCAGCGACTTCGCGAGGACATCCAGGCTCGTCTGCGTGTTCACAGGACACCTAGTTATGGCGACCTCGCGGACCTCCGCCTTACGCACGATCTTGGAATCCTTCGCGTCGCGCTTGAGGATGCTGCCCTCAACGGAGAACCCGAGCTTGCGGCCGCTGGCGCCCTTGTGCAGGCCCTGCGCGATCTTCCAGAGCGAATCGGCCCGCGGGTTGGCGCCGTCGGGGAGCAGTTCGCCCTCGACGTACCATCCTTTATGACCCTTCGCGAGGTTGTCCAAGCGGACCATGGTCGGATAGCCCACGAGCGAATCGCCCGCGCCGTCATGGTTATCGTTGAACCACCCTTTCTTCAGGAAGGGCTCGAAATCCAGCCCATCTTGGATCAGCGTCTCGCCCGCACGGTCCATGTGGTCGGTGGAGATGTATCCGCCGATGAACCGACCATCGCGCCCGTCGACCCGGGACTTCTCCATCGACTCCATCTCCATATCAAACTGGAAAATGGCCGAGGGGTCGGTCGGACGGGCGGTAGGTGCGTGTTGCAACATGGTTGGTCGGGATCGAAAGGGGCGTTGCCCGACCGCATCTTCTGCGGGGGCGCCCCTGATCCTCGAACCAACGAGAGACGGGCCTACGTGACAGATACTGGGCGGCGGGTGCCGCCGATGTCAAGCCTGATCTGCTCGGACGCGGATATGCAGACGCGGGCCGGCCTTGCGGAGTTGCGCCCCGGCTTCGAGCTTGCCGATGATAACCGCGCGCTTACAACGAACGCAGTTCACCTCGATATCACCAGACTTGTGGAGCACGACCATCGTCCTGCCGAGCTTCATTCTGTCGCCCGCCTCACTCTTGCGGAACAGCATCTGCTGGCAATGGGGGCAGGCGTTGCCGGTACTGGGGGGCATCGCTAGACGGTACCCCAAAATCGGGTAATCTGCTGCGATGGTTGAAATCGATGTCTGGAAACACGGGGTCGTTGTCGCGAAGGCAACGGTCGATGACCAAGACGCGTATCTTGGTGAGAGCGATCACCTTGGAAATGCCCATTGGCGCCTTCACTCGAAGGGATATGCCGAAAGGCGATCGGGCAGCGAAACTCTGTTATTGCACCGCGAGATCATGGGGAGCCCGATGGGCAAGATGGTCGATCATGTCAGTGGAGATAAACTGGACTGCAGGCGCAGCAATCTGCGAATCACCAATAGCAGAGGCAATAGCGAGAACAGGCGCGGGGCTAACAAAAACTCCTTTACGGGCGTGCGCGGCGTTTCACTTCGGCCATCGGGAAAATACCGGTCCCGAGTCGGATATCAAGGAACGCTTCATCATGTCGGAACCTTCGATACCATCGAAGAAGCGACGCGTGCTGCCGAAGCAAAGCGTCAGGTGTTCGGATTCCTCACAGGCGCGGAAGATCCAGCCGCAAGCCCAGCCGCTTCCTAGCCGCCTTCCGTAGACCCATCCCCGCGGCCGACCAGCGCTTGACCGCGCGGCCCTTCACCCCGTTCCACTCGCCGGCATTCTCCATGCCCCGCATGAAGGCATCGGTCTTCATGTGCGCATCGAAGTATCCCTGCACCTCCGCGCGGTCCTTGCCCGTGAAAACGTGGGTGACCACGGGGTAGCCCGGCGTCGCATCCTCGAAGATCTCGTGGACCAGACTCGTGTCGCCGCCAGCCTTGATCAGTGGGGCGTCCTTCGAGGTGTTCAGGACTTGGCGGCGGAACTCCCCCATCGGAACGGCCTTCAAGCGGCCGAAAAAACCGGGCTTATCATAGCAACTCGCATAGGCTGCGCGCGCATCCTGGGCAGACTCAAACCCTAGAAAGACCTTTTGTTCGTCAAATATCTGGAAGTCAGGTGCTCTCATTTGGTCGACCACATACGCGTGCGTGGCGTTGGGATCTGGCCCGATGTAGGCGTCGACATGGTCCCCATCGGCGCCCACGCTGCCACGGATATATCCGTAGTCCCACGGCATCTTGGTCTTGCCGTCTCGACCCGTGTGCGGGTCATGCCAATGACGGTAGGCGCCGCGCTGCGTCTCGACTGAGATGTCCAGCCCTTGGAACTTGCGGCGGCGGTCCAGCTTCCGCGCTTTGACTAGTTCCGCGACGCTGTAGACCTGCATGGGCGCAGCATGCCATAAAAAACGCCCGCCGGTCCGGGGGGGATGTGTGGACCAGCGGGCGCGTACTACCGGGGGTGCTACGGAGGAACCAGGCCCACAACATGCAGCAAGGCTCTGAAATAAACGGTAGCCGACCTGCGGGTTTCCGCAAAGAGCGACAGTCGCCGCCCCAACTTCCTAGGGCTTATCGCCGTAAATCGCGGCTAGGGAACGTCTTGCGCAAATAGGATATTACAAAGATTACACGCCTTCAGGCGATCGAATCCAGACGGCGACCGGCCGATTGTGGCTAGCGCCATCGCATCGATATCCATTCTTCAGCCATCCCGCGCGAAATACGGCGCCCATGAATCTTGCATCAACCGCATCGAGCGCATTCCCGTGGCCGCGCTCGCGCATCACACGCAGGACATGCGGGCTCGTGACCTCGCCATGCTTCCCGACCAGCTCGACCGCAATCTCCCGGGCGACCTCTATGACCCGCTTGCGGGTTTTCTCCAGCATGTTGAGCGCCGAGTCGCGTTCGACTCGCTGTTCCCTCACAAACAGATCGAGGTCCCCTTGCAACATGTCGAGCTGCTCGCTCACGAGCCTTCCTCGATGACTGCGGGGTCGCCATCCAGGCGGGAATCCTCGCCCACAGCCGCGCGCATCTCGCCGACCACGTGCTCCAGCAGCGCAAGGCTTGTGGGGATGACTTCGTATTGGGTTTTGTTCTCGGGAGGGGATGGCACCTCGTGGCAGAGCAGCACCGTCGCTACCCCGCCGCGGTTCTTGCCTAGCAGGATGTGGGTGAGCCCGTTGCGCTCCAACGCGCCGGCCTCGGGATCATCACCGACCGCGACCGGGCCGAACTCGCGCTCGTGGTCATGCTCCGTCAGAAAGGCATCGACCTGCTCGCTATCCAGAATCACATCGCACTTGATCGTCATTTCGGTTCCTCTCCGCGGATCATCTCCGCCTCCAGAGCTGCCAGGCGAGCCCGGGCATCGTCAAATCCATTGTACCAAGCCTGCACGTGCTGGATGGGGGTCTCATCCACCTTGCCGGGACATCGCCGCGGCTCGCGCATGAGGGCTGCATAGGCTCCCTCTCTCCAGACGCCGCCGGTGCTCATGGCGCCATGGTCCCTTCAACGCCGTGCTCCGACCGCTCGGCCGTCCGGTCGCCCAGCCAGTGCATGGCCGTTTCCAGGCTGGTGATCGCAAGGCTGTTCTGCCGACAAGCGTATGGCCCCTTGTTGAAGCGCTCCAGCCGATCGATGAGGATGGCGATCAGCGCTTCCTCCGTGGTGCCGTTGATGCCGACCTCCGCAGGTATCCCATCCTGGAATAGGATACAGGCGAAGACCTTCGGCGTCATGGTCCCATCGCCGATGCGCATGGGCAGCATGTTGAACTCATACTCGTGGCAATGCCCGTCGACCTTTGGCTTCGCCGTGATCCGAATGGCAGGATTGGCCGAGCCGCCGGTCCGGCGATGGCGCGTGATTTCGTGTTCCATACCCACCCCATAGTGGATATGTTCAACCGGCGCCATATCCGCTACATTCCTTGCATGAATCGCCGGAACTTCCTGAAGTCGCTACCCGCCCTCCCTCTACTGGCCGCAGCTCCGCCGCTGGAAGACGGGGAGACCGAAATCCGCGCAGACAAACTCGTCGCGCGCATCCCGTCGAGCTGGTCACGCGAAAAGATGCAGCTGGCGATCGACGCCATCGCTAAGTTTGAGTCTGGGGAAATCAGGACTATGGTGTTCACAGACGACGCGACTTTGTACCGCGTACCTTGACTACGCCGCGTGCACCGCGTCGCAGCTCAAGCACTCGATCCGACCATGTCCCACGCGTGCCATGCGGGCGCCGCACGCGCACATGCCCGTACGCACCGCCGCGGCCCGATCGGCGAATGCGGTCGCGGTGAGACGCACGACCAGTTCGGCCTCTTCCATCGTGTGGCCCTGGTCCACAAGCTGTTCGAGTTGAGTCGTCATGATGCCCCCTTGGATACGTTATCTCTGCACTCCGAGCAAATAGCTATCCCCGTGACCGTAGCACTTTTCGGATAACACACAAGATTGCCGCATTTTTTGCGGCAGGGGCGCACGATTACATTGTGGAGAGCCTGCCGCCCAGTCCCCTGGCAGCCAGTTTTAGGGGCCATTCTGTCGGGATTGTGGGACTTTCGGCCATGCTTGACGCAATGCCCCGTCAGACGGAGCGCGACGTCGAGTAGGCACACCGGGCAGATGCCCCGCGGTCGCTTGTCGGCCTGGGAGACCATCCGCGAACGGTCGCGGATGGGACGACGGCCGTCAAGACTTCGGGCTGCGATCCGATAGTCGCACGGGCATCAGAATCGCTGTCAGCTCGGGGAGGTCAGGGCAGGTGACATGGATCGGATCCATGGCTCCGCCAACACGGAGCAGCAGATTCGGGTCGGCCCTTCCTCCTACGATCTTGAACGCCTCCGCGACCTTCGTCAGATAGCCCGCCGTGCCTGCAAAATACGGCGCGGGCGCGGGATGGCGAGCGGGTCGCATCAGCGCCTCATACTTGTCCGCAAATGTCAGCCCGGACAGGGCCGCGCCGTTGATGGTCACGGCGCCCAGGCCATGTTCGATGCGGATCGGTTTCACCCCATCCTCCACGAACGCCGCTCCGTCGCCCAGCAGCAGGTCTCCCTGAGTTTCCTGGCCTTCCGCGAACTGGATGAGCGTCGGAATGGCAGCCGCCAGAGAGAGGCCACAGACGCCGACACGGGCATCCTCGGTACTGCGACCGACATCATGCTGCCACTCGATGAGCCAACAGCCGTCGGTGGCGACGAAATGCAGCTCACCATCGACCACATCGATGAGCATGTCCGGGAACTGCTTTCCACCAGTTGCGAGGGCGACCGCGCGCAGGCCCCGCACCAGGTCGATGATCTCCATTCTGATTCTCATTTGAGCCCTTCTTGCTGCTCACTGTCGAGCCGCAGTTCCAATGCATCGCAGAGGGCATGCACCGACTCACCATCAGCCCCGTCATCTCGCCATTCACGCCGCGCATACTCAATGACCAAACGAAGCTGCTCCGGGGACCGCACACAGGAAGCGACTGGTGCCTCGCCCCCCGCCACGAAGACGCTGCAGATACACCCCGTCGAGAACGGATTCCTGCAAACGGAACAGTACACGTCCATCATGCTCATCGTTCACCGAGCCATTTTTGCTGATCGATGTCAGTCGCCGAATACATGTTCACCCGCTTCCCGTTTCAGGTCGTCCGCACTGGGCTTGGGGCGCACATACCCGGCCTCCACCGCGTGGTCGCAGGCCTCGTCCAGCGTCACAAACGCACCCACCGAACCCTCTGCCGGATACTCAGCGTCCCAGTAGTACCAACCCGCCCCGTCATAGCCCGCGCGCCCATACGACAGCACGCAGAGCTCTAGATTGTCCTCCTGCTCGCCACTCATCCTTCACCGAGCCTTTCTTGCTGTCGGGTCATATGCCCGCCTGCGCTGCTGCGTCCATCCAGTCGTCAAGCTGCTGGGCCAGCTTCTCGATGTCGGGATCGGACATCGTGTAGGTACCAATGCCATAGTGCGCGCGGGTGACCAGTGCCGGACCCGAGAGCACGCTGCCATCCTTCCTCTCAATCTCGACGTGTTCGACGGTGCAGGGGCCGCCAATGTCCTGGCCAGTTCCCGCATCCCACTCTGCACAAGCTACCCGATGCGCTTCCAGCTCCTCATTACTGCACGACTCTCCGTCGGGGAAAAACTCACGCGGGTCACCCCCTGGGAAAAACCCGTAACCAGTCTCCTGCGCGGATTGGCGAATGCTGTCGGCGATGTGCCGCATCGCATCCAAATCGCGGTTTGTCAGTACGGACCTCATCCTTCACCGAGCCCTTTCTGCTGACACGCCGCAGCGCCTTTGCTCCCCGGCGGGTAGAGCCTGTCCCCGCGCGCCTCCAGTGCCGCTATGATCTCGGACATAGCGGCCTCCACCATCACTACCTCTCGCTCCCCGTAGCCCCCCACGGACACATCGGTCACGTCCTCGGCCACCACGCCCGATTGCTGGTTGCGCGTGAGGATCTCGGCCGCCAGTTGGTAGGCGTATCGCTTGGCGTCACGTTTCTTCATTGGAGCCCTTTCTGCTGGTCGCGCTTGACCAACTCCTTCGCGTAATAGCAATCGAGCCTTACGGCCTCGTCGAGGCCGGCGCTGGTGAGTCCGAACGCCTCGCGCATCTGGCGACCGTGCAAGATGAAGCCGTCGCCGTCGCACTGCTCCACCATTCCCTGACTTTCAGCGAGGCCCTTCTTGCAGAGCGCAAGGACAACTGCGCGACGCGTGTTCCCGCCGGTTAGCAGGCCACCGAAGTAGTACTGCCCCCACGCGAGAGCGCTTAGTGCCGAACGCTGTGCTCGCGTAAGCACGAGCCCGGGCTTGAGTTCGCGAGTAGCCGCTACCGCATCCTCCATGGGGTGAGTCATCCGTCGAGCCTTTCTTGCTGGTCGAGGTACGCTCTCCACCGTTCGGCGTGTGGGTGGAGGTTCTGATAGGAAAGGCGGTTCGCACCTGCACGCAGACCCGCACGCCACCCCGAATACGCTTGGCACGATTGGCCTGGCGGTGCATCGCAGCGCGGACATTGCATCAACATAGTCTTTGCTAGCTTGGTGGGGTGAGCACTCATTTGCCGAGCCCTTTCTGCTGTCGCACGTATTCCCGCCAGCACCCCGCCGTACATACGAACTGAATGGCCGTGCCCGAACAGCCGCAATCGTAGTGCCAGTCTGGGGCGGGGCGTCCTGGGATGGCCACGATTCGACCGTCACTGCCGACCGTCCACAGGTCGTTCGGTTGCTCAACCATGGGGGAGCCCTTTCTGCTGTCGGGTGCCAGCGGACGTTTGCACGGCGTGACCCCCCTCCCTTTTCGCTGCCCTCACCCGAGCCCGGATGGTACCGACTCCGATACCTGTCTCGCGGCTCACCTGGGCCGCTGACTTCTCCTCACTAAGAACCGCATCGATGTGCTCGCGTGGTACCAGGACGGCAACCCGACCCAGAGGCAGGCCCGCTGCACGCCGCGCCGCCATGCCTGCCTTGGTGCGCTCACTGATCAGCTCCCGTTCCATCTGTGCGAACGCTGCCAGGATGGTCAGCAGGAGCTTGCCGAGCGGTGACGTGGTGTCCACCTTCTGCTTGACGATCAGCAGCTCGACGCCGCGCCTCTCGAACCCCTCTACGCCCTTGAGCACGTCTAGGGTGCTACGGCCCATCCGATCGATTGACCAGACAGCGACGGCCCCGAAGCGCTTACGTGCGGCGTCTTTCCGTAGGCGCTCCCACTCGGGTCGGTAGGCACCCTGCTTGGCGCTACGACGCTCGCGGTAGACCTTGACGATGGTCCAGCCCTTGCGCTCGACCATACGACGCACCTCGCGAAACTGCTGGAGCAGGCGTTGGTCGCGTGTGGACACGCGCACGTAGATGGCGACGCGGCGTGGTGCTTCAGGCATCCTCTTCACTCTACCCTCCAAAGCCCTAGTCGCTCCGGGAGGTCAAACGCCAGCCACGCGAACCCGCCCATGATGATGAACGGGAAAAATACAATCACGAACACAACGAACGTGGCCGCGTCCCCAATCCACTGCATCCGCATCTTGCGTTTCGTGCTCGGCATCAGGGTGTCTCCTCGATTGTGTGGGCAACAACCACCAGAGGTTGCACCATCGTATCCTTGGCAATGACGCAACGTTCCCCACTGGTAAGGTAGGACTCGCCTCCATACTCCGACATCCACGCGAACCCCCCGGAGAACTGGTAGGGTCCGGTTGGGCACTCCCTGAGCGGTACACGGCGCCCATGCGGGACAAGCGCTGCTGTGGCTTCCGTTTCGATGTGGCCCCAGTCGGGATTGATTCTCGGCATCAGACGGTCTCCGGTGGGTGGGGAAACAGCACCCTCAGCAGGGCACGGTCGTGACGCTCAGCCAAGACCTGAGAGACTGACCGCTCGCACCGCCGTAGCTCCTCGACTGTGAACGTGTACTTGATGAGGTCCAGCGTAACGGTGAAGTCGATCGGCATCAGTCGGTCCTCGCGACCTGTTCAAAGTTGCAATCCAACGACATCACGCAGTAGCCCTCAGGCACTCCGAATGCGTGATGGTGGTTTCCGTGTAGGACGTAGGTGACTGGCACCAGAATATCGAGCGCACCTGTGTACTCGCCCAGCACGGGGTTCCACCGCTGGAGCCGAAGCACATCCCCTACCTTGAAGTCCCGATCGTTGCGTCGGAACTCGAAGCGCTTGTCGCGGCGTGAGACCGCGTCCCATTCGTCTGACCATGTCTTGAGCTTGTGTACTATCGGCATCAGTCGGTCTCCCATTCCATGTCGGGCCCGTGAATCATGCAGTCCTCACAGTGCCCCTTGATATCGTGACGACAGATTTCCCGCAGCGCCGGCACCCACTTCCCCGGGGGCCGTGTCACCTTCACACCGGAACCGTCTGCGCCGAACAAGGACACGCTTTCGCAACCTGGTATGGCCAACAGCTCCGCCACTGTGTATCCGCGTTCCGGCATCAGGGGGTCGCCTTGACCTTCGTCGCGGAGTACTGCGCGACGGTCTCGCCACTCACCGTCCAGGTTTCCCACGCACCACCATCGCGCGGGCGCACCTTCACGGTTTCGTCGCTACCCTGGACGATCGTGTAGTCGCCCTGGCCGTCGCTCTCCTCGGCCCACTTCTCGGCAGCCGACTCGGCATCGTGCGAGTGCACCACATCGTGATCGACCTCGGGGTCATCGCCGTGACCCTCGTACCAAACGAGGAACGCCGGCGGGCACTTGTGCGGCCTCGCGCCATCGTAGTCGAAAATGCTTTCGCTACAGTCTTTGCACCATGTGATCGGCATCAGTCGGTCCGCTCGTAGATGTGGAAGCAATACACCGTCTCAAAGTCGGGCTCGTCGTAGAGGTATTCGTAGGTGGGCGTCCCGCGCCCTACGTAAGCGCCCCACTTGTGCCAACGCCAGCCTCCATCGGGCCCTTGCTCAGCTTTGTGAATGGGGGTGAACGAGATGCAGAACTTCCTGTCGGTCTCGTTGAGCCAGGCGCCGTGGTCATCCATGAACTGAACGGGGGAGTCGCACACCCCATAACAGTCGGGCTTGCCTTCGCCGTAGCCCCACGGAAACTCGGGGTGGTCCGACCATAGGTCCCCACCTGCTAGATTTCCACCGCGCGCGCTGAGCAACATGTCAAAGCTGAAATGACCTATCTCGTACTGTCCTTCCGCCAAACGTATGGGGCCAGCGCCGCTACCCGCGATCACGGCTAGAACAGGATCTGGTGCTCTCAGGTTCTCTGGGTCGATTAGCATGTCGGTTCTTTCTCTGTCTGGGTGGCTATCGGCATCAGTCGGTCTCCTTGGTTACCTGGTGTGCGGCAACTCCAACGCCGATTACGATGTAGGCGGCTCCGAACGCCAACATCACCCACCCCGACCCAACGCCGGTGACAAGCTCAATCACATGCGCGGCGAGGTTCGTGCCAGCGGCAAAGGCGACCATGCCGAGCAGCACCGCCATGATCTTGGCGTAGATTTTCCAGAACTTGATCTGCATCAGGGGGTCCTCCGGCATAGCCAGCATTGGTCCTCACATGCTTGGATCGGGCGGCTACATGCAGGACATTGCTTGCCGATCTCCGTCAGGCCAGTGAGGGTGACGGGCCCGAGTTCATGCGTCTCGCACTTCAGGCCCCGACCCGGCTTACACGCACGCCAGCAGATGCAGCCGCACTCCAGCAGCACCCACCAGAGCTCGCCCTGGCGGTGGGCGGGGCCAAGCCGCCCCGGGACCGCGTCCACCACTCTCCTCGCGTCGTAGTGCCGTGACATCAGGGGGTCTCCTTGGTCGCGCGGTTCCAGCTCTCCAGGGCTGCATCCGCCTCTGGATGTCTGGGCCCCTGTGCGTCGCACTCGAAACATTTAGCCCACACACCCTTGTCCGTTCCTACGATTACGACCCAGCCGCCCCTGCAGAAGGGGCATGGCTTCAGTTCGTCACTCGGCATCAGGGGGTTCCTTCCATGCAGTCGCAGTCGGACAGCCGTTGCCGCTGCTCGACGATCAGGTCGTTCATGTCAACGATGGACCGCATCGTGAACAGCACAGCTAGGCCGGCCAGGAACACAAGCAAGAGGAACAGCCCTTGCGCTCGATTCTGTGACCTCACCCATTCTTCGCTTCCGATTTCCATGCCTACCCCTTACCGGATATAGTTCGCGCCGTGGTCGCCTTGCTGTGTCATAGGGCTGCCAGTCTCTGCGGAACTTCGATCGAGGTGACCGTGTTGTGGTCCCAATGGTAGACCGTGGCGAGGTGCACGAGCCGTCGTTGGTCGATGGGAGTTAGCCACTTGGGAGCGTCGAAGCCATGCACCTCTAACTTACCACTGTGGTTGATGCCTACGCAGCTGTAGTCCTTGTGCCAGAGGAAACCTATCGAAACAAAGGAGCTGAACGGTACCCATGGGTCATCGGTATAGAGCGGGAAAACCACCTCGCCCGCGCCGACATCGAACTCTGACGGATTGCCATCGCTCAACGTGACGATGCCGCCCGAAATCAATCGCGGAACATCCCCAACCGAAATCAGTGTCGGGCCATCCAGCTTCACCGCCAGCGGGTTCGGGCAAGCGGGATTCCAGTTCACGCCGGCATCACGCTCGACCGTTTCCTGCGCGTTTGCGCCAACCAGCGGGGCGACCGCAGTCCCCGCAGCCCCGATCCCGATCAGCTTCAAAAACCCTCTGCGTTTCATGACTGTCCTCCCTCTACCAATCGTAGCTTGACCGGCGGGAGCCAATCCACGTGGACTGTTCCGGCATGTATATCAAACTTGTTCTCCAGGTCGAGCCTGTTGGCGGTGACGAACTCCCTGGGCTGCCGCACCGGGTGCCGCCATCGGACTGACCTGGCTTTGCGATTGCGGTTCATAGCCGACCCTCACCAAGCAACACACACCCCGTGTCCAGCAACTTGGCACCCTGCCGAATAGCATAAGCGAAGTACTCCCTGACGGCGGTCATCCCGACCCAGGTCACAGGGCGCTCGCCTTCTCGGTAAGCGGACTCTGCATACTCCGCTTTCGCATACAGTGTCTGCCCGTGGACGTACCGGAAGCCACGCGGCGCTAGAGGAAACACCAGCACCACCTGCCATAGCCCAACGGGCACCTTCGCTAGCTCCCCACTACCGTCATCCCAACGGTCCGGGTCGACTTCGGTGACCGGATGCATAACGAACCCACCGTCGCTGTCTCGTAAGATCCCATAGCTTGGCGGCTCCAGCGCCTCACATGGGCCGTCATCAAAGTCGCCCTCAGGTTCGCCGCTGACCTCGCTGATCACGAAACCACCGTAGCCATCTTCATCAACAATCCCATTCCGAACAATCTTTCTGAACTCAACCATCCTACCCCTCGCTTTCTACCGGCTCGTACGACCAGCTACCCGATAACGCCTTTGCGCCTGGACCTTCGAGCATGGCGATCACCCAGTGGACTTCTGCGCAGATCGCGGAAATAGTCACCTGCGTAACGCCGCAAGCTTCGCTGACATGGACGTCGTACCTTTCAAACCCGTCGGCCTTTGCGTGCTGCGCGATCCAAGGAATCTCAACGAGCTGCTCCATGCTCGTCACCGTCACCGCCTCGACTTTGAACCCTTCAAAGAACGCTGGGCGGTAGCGTCGCACGATGACTGTGTTGGGTCCGTCAGCCATTGCCTTGCGCTTCCCTCAACTTTTTCTGAGCATCCCGAACCCCGCGCTTCGCGACGGCGACCTTTGAGTTTGAGCGCTTTCTCCACTCGCGGATTTCCTTCTGGGTTGGCCTTGCAATCGCTCGATCCAACATGAACGCGGTCAAGCTGTCCGCTCCAGCTTCCTCCGCGAGCGCCTGCAGCGCATCTTTGGTTTTCTTGTCGGTGCGGATCTCGATGCGGGCGCACTGCGGGTCTTCTCTCGATGCCATGTGTTCTCCAATGAGCACCATCTCGTCAGGATTGACGGCGAGTCGCACTGTTCTGGGTTGTCGTTTCATTGTCTTATCCAATCTTGGCACGAAGTCCGTACAACCCACAAGCCCATCCGTACCGTTTAGTCTGGCCGTGCGGGCATGCACGCGTTCCGCGATTAGCCCTACTACCTCTGCGTCATATTTTTTCATGGCGTCCCCTCGATCGCGCATCTACAACGGACCGCCCCCTCGCTTCTGAACGGGCGTCCGAACTTTTACTCCGCTTCCATCTCGCGAGTTAGCGGAGCTATGCAATCCACGACAACTTCGACTCGCGGGTTTTTTCGGTCTAGGGCAGGACGCAGAACAATCTCGCCCCCCTCGAATGTGGTCCATGTGTCATCCACCCAGAACAGCGATTTCCCGGCATCGAGGACCAGATTCAAAACGCGGTCGGCGTCCTGCACTCGGAAGGATGGGAAGTACATCGCGAGCTGCAGCGAAAGCCGGGACCCGCGGATGAGCTGGCGCTCGGACTCGGTGGTGTGCTGGATCATAAGCCACGCGACATGCTTTTTGTGCTGCTCGTACTTCGGATCGTTGAACGACACCGACTTGCCCGTGGACCGCGACCGGCCCGTGTTCCGACGCTTCCAGGAGCGAGGGGGTCCGGGGATGGTGAACTCGACGCGCATCACCTTGTTGTTCATGAGCACCATCCTGCACCCGACCGTCCGTACCGTCAAGCACTTCCGTACATCTTATTTCAAACGTACGAATGTCTTGCGTCCGTACAGATGGGCTAGTAGGGTTCTGGATATGGACAACAACGAAACAACCCGCATCACCGAAAACGAAGCCGCCTACCTCGTGGGCATCATCGAGAGCGACTACGCCGAGGGGCAGGACATCATGACCGGGGACGCTGACCTCATCGTCGGAACTCCGGTGTGGGATTGGAGCCCCGCGGAGGGCTTCGGAAAGAGCGCGGGGGGCATCGCTTCCAGCCTGTCCAAGAAAGGGCTGGTCCACTGCGAGGGCTCCGGGGAAGAGGCCACCATCTCGATGACCCTGAAGGGACTCGAAGCAATCCGGGCCTACATCGCCGACGCGGCACCGGTGCCGAGCCACATGCTGCATCTCGCGGCCCTCAAGCGCAAGTTCGCCCAGGACGCAATCTAGCGCTGCGTCGCCTGCACGCGATCGGCCGGCCGGCGGGCCTCGCTGATCTGGCGGGAACCCGACGGGTTCAGCTCCCATTCCTCGCCGTCAGGCTTCCAGATCACGAGCTTCACCCTCCAACCGCGCGAGGTCGCAATGTCGAATATCTCTTTGACCTTCGCGGGAAACTGCAGGCGCCGCAGGTTGTCCATCATGGGATCACTCACCGTCGTACTCGCTCCACCTGCCTGGCTTCACATCCTGGGGCTCGACCATGCGCGTGGGCTTGTCCACGTAACCCATGCTTCGACCGAGCACGCTCCGCGCATCCAGCCGCAGGCACAGCAGGCATTCGCACGCCTTCTGGCACCGCGCGCAGATGCCACCGATCCACATACCCCCGCAGTCGGTGTGCCTGTCATCATGGTGTGGTGGTGTGCTCATGAACCAACTCCAATGTTTCGTCCCGCGGCACAAGCTTACACTGAGACTCAGCCGTCACTGAAGCCCCAAAAGACGCGCAGCGTCATGAGCACGCGGTCGCGCTGATCGCTGGATAGTTCTCGGCCGCTGGCGATGATCTCTGCCAGCACCTTCGCCATCTGGTCGTCATTCAACTTCTCAACATCCGTCGGCGGCGTCATGCCTTGACCTTCCGCGCATCCGCCGGCAGAGACGCCGTCCAGGAGTACCCACACCCCTTGGGGCTACGTAGCTTCACCTCGCCGCCATCGATTTGCTCGATGCTCCGCGGAGCCTTCCAGTTGCCGCCGGTGAGGAAGTCACCGACCTTCCAGCCATTCTCTTCAATGAGCGCCAACGCGGGCACTCGGACGCCCTTGCTGTTGCGGTTCTTCTGGACCTTCGGGGACTGCCCGCCTGCTACTCGCTCTGTCATGTTCCCTCGATTCTAGGGGGGCGCTTCACGAGCACCCGGTCATTCTGCCCCTGGCTCACTCGCCAGCGATGCGCGAGCTGTGTTGCCCGCGCTGCGCGTTGCTCCGTAACGCCCGATGCCACGAAGTGATTGACTGCAATGGTGTGCGTCATGGTCGCAACCTCATCGACGGTGAGGCCCAGCTCGTTGCAGAGCGCGATCACCTTGTCGGCCGCGGCTTCCAGCTTCGGCACATCCTGCGGCGAACTGTGTTGGTCTATGGGAGCGCCACAGTGCCCGCAAAGTAAGCCCCCGTTTCCGGACGGGCTGAACCCTCTACAGTTGAGTGCGTTAGGCATGACTCTTAGTTACCGGATATGCCGTCAGGTTCTCTCAGGTAGAGCAGGGCAGCCTTGCCCGCCAGCGCGTCGCACTCGTCTGCCTCTGCTCGCGCACACACCGCGCTGTCTTCCTTCTCCCGGATATAGCGGGCGATGGCGTTCTGCGGGTCTTCTTCGTACTGTCCGAACTCGAACTTATGCCGGAACCCGAACGCATCACCGGCGTACCGGCCGCGTGGACTCGTCACCATCGCGTAGTGGTTCACGTGCTTCTTGCACAGGAGGCTGTAGAGCTTCGGCGGCTCGCCCTTCTCAGCGAACCTGCCGGCAGTCACCACCCACAGCGTGACCTGCGTGGGCTCGCCCTTCTTCTTGAAGGGCTGATCGAACGGCACCTCGGGCTGCGCCTCGAACCACTCGCACTGATCATCTCGACGCGCGTTGAGACTGCAGTAGAAGATCGTCCCGGGCTTGCTTCGCGCCTTATCCATCTCCGCCGAGTTTTCCATCTCGCCGATGTCCTCGGAACGATGGTTGCCCCCCGAGCCACGGACGATCGCTGCCTTCGAGGGGGCGATGGCAAACTCGCAACTCTGGACCAGCTCGTCACCGGGCAACGTGCGGAAGCCACTCCACCCGTACACCTTCCACTTCGAGACCGGCTTGACCTTGCGCATCTCGCGGTCGGGCATGGGGGGACGCGTTGCGCGCTTCATGGGAACCGTTCCTTGCCGTCTTCTACCGCGTTGTCGGCCGTCTCCATCGCCTGGTCGTAGTCCTTGCACAACGCGTAGTTGGTAGCGAACACGCGGTGCCACAGGCGCTTGGGCTCATCATCGCCCATGCATCGCCGAATGGCGGCCGCCAGATCCGCGCGCTTGATGGGCTGCGTGTCGTCGTCGAGGTGGGCGAGGATTTCAGCGATCGAGTTCATGGATTCTCCTTAATGTACTTCAGGCGGCGCTCGCGGTGCGACTCAGACAGCGGGTAGGGCAGCGTCCACGACACCGACGCGCCGGCCACGCTCCACCTCTGACGGGCTCGGCATCGTTGGCCCGGAGTCGACTCGCAGCGGGGGCAGGCCACCGACAGCTTCTGTCGACGGGTGGTCCGCCTAGTCATGGTCATCACCAACCATAACCTCGAACTCGCCATGCCCATCGACATGCACCGTACACTTGTCAATGCGCATGCTGCCGCCGCCAATCTCGCAGACCGTCAACCATTCGTGGGCGGCCATGCTCGCCGCGCCTCGGGCCACGCTTTCGTCGTCCGTACCCGGGACGTTGAACTCAACTAGGATTTTGACTTTCATGCTTCGCTCTCCTGATCTCGCTTGTGGTGTGCGTTGAACGCGGCGCACTGCCAATCGGCCTTCTCCGGGGCGCACTCCGCGAACCGCACGTCTCCCCGATGGCGGTCGTGGATGGTTGCCCCATCGCCCTGAGCGCCGCGATCACTCGGATGCACGTAGAACCGGTCTTCCTCCGTTGCTGTCCTATTCTCCATTTGGGGCTAGCCTCCAAAGATCATCGCGTCGAAGTCGTGGCCGGCGTGCCAGAAGCCCATCACTGTGTAGAGCGTGACGTTGGCATCGGGTCTGTACCGCAGGCCAAACGCCCCTGTGACCGACAGGCCGGTGAGCCGAGCTGTCTCTTCGCCCGAGCGTAGGCGCGCGAGCCTGGCAATGCGAGCGTTGATCAGCCTCTGCTGTGCGCCCCGCACCGACTTATCGGCCGACATGTGCTTCAGCTCCGGCCCCACGAGGACAGACGCGGGATCGTATCGCCCAATGCGCACCATCTTGAGCAGCATCGGCACCGACAGCCTGGAGTTGCCTTGCCGAAGGTTGCACACATCGTTGATTCCCAGGCTCAGCCTGTCGGCAGCTTCCGCGTGGGTCATGCCCTTCGTGAGCTTCAGGAGTCGTTTCGTCGCTGCACTGATTGCCCGGCGCGACTTCGGGCTACCTATCTTCTTTGTCATGCCTACTCTATACGGGATAATCAGGCAGACTTCGGGGCGAGCAGCTGGCCCTGCGGCAAACGTAGACATCGATCTGACTGTCGTCTGCCACAGGAGCCCCCTTGCTATCAACGCTTGCGCCGTTTTTTCTTGGATTTCGCTTCCTTCGTCTCCGCCCTTCTCTTGGCTAGAGTTTTCTTCAGGGCCCCTTTTTTATTGGTGAGCATTTCCTTCGCGGTTGATTCCAGGTGAATCGTCACCATCTGAGCCAGCCGGCTGCTCGTGACGTCTGAGGTCAGGCAGAAGCGCGCTGTTGCCTGTGTCAGTGCATTCGACCTGACCTGGTCGGCGCTCGCGCCGTCGACCAGGTCCATGATCTGCTCAGTGAGCGCATCGATCTCTTGGCCAATGCGCGCCTGCTCATTCAGGCTATCTGCCATCAACTCTTCTTTGGTCTTCTCGGGAGCCTTTCGCGTGATGCGCGGTGTCGGTTTTTTCTTCGTGACCTTCTTCTTCTTCGCTGCCATCTGTCTATCTCCGTTGCTGTGCCGGTCGCTACCGGCTTTTCAAAAACTCTTGGGTGATATCGCCTAGGCTGACCGGCGCCCCGGTTCGGCCTTCCGCAAGCCCACTACGCGGTATCTCTTCATCGGGCGTGGCCTCGAACTCTGCACACTCCCCTGCGAAGCGGTCCGCCCACCTGCCGAGCGCTTGGCGCTCCCGGCGCGCTGCGTTCCGCTCAGCTTTCTTCTTCGCCTTGTGGCGCTTTTTTCGGTTCACCGTCCATGTCCTCCCTGCGCACCAACTCGGCCGCGATCCACCTGTCCACATGCGGGGGCATGCCCAAATCGAGGCCCCCCGCCTTCATCCGCGCGGCACTGACGATCAGGCACGTCAGGCACATGCCACCCGACGTTACCTGAGACTTCGAGTGCCGATCACAGACCACAACATCTCATTACCAGATATGCCCCTTCGCTACCCCCTTCACGATGGGCAACAGCTCCTCGAACGCCTTCTCCAGCTTGGCGGCGCGCTCGGCAGCCTTGCCAACGGATGTCACTCCGCATGCGTTGCACAGCCCATCCTCGTCGACGCTCACGTCCGGCCCGTGGTCGGGGCACCAGGTCTCGGTCCACCCGTCGGGGAGGTCGTCCTGGGGCCACTCGAAGTAGCCAGATACGGAGCTGCTCCCCTGGACCGTGTCGAGGCGGCCACGGTCCAGGTGTGAACCCTTGTGGGGGTGACCTGTGGTGCAGGTCGCGCCCTCGGGACCAACGTGCCCGCATGGCGTATCCCATGTGTACACATCGCCATTGTTGACTCCCTGCACGTACAGGGACTGGTGCTGATGCGAGTGCCCCTCGGGCTTGCCGCAGCGCAATGATTTGGTGCTGCCTGGCTGGACGGAATCACAACGCTTGAACCCGGCGGCCACCGCCGTGTCATCGCCCCAGTAGTGAGCGTAGCCCTCGCTGTCCTCGCCCCCGTGCCGCCGACCGTGGACGCCGTCATCATGGCCCCTGTCTTTTCCACAGACCACCGTCGGGGTCATCCACGAACTGCAACCACAGATCGGCGTATCCTGCTCCTGGTAGCAGGCCAGAGTGTGCCCAGGCCCGTGCATAGGGTGCGGCTTGCTGCCTGCCAGATGCCGGGGGGGGCACCACTCCAGGCCGCCCGCAGAGCGATGGTTGCCTGGGTGCGGGTCGTAGAGTGAACAGACCGCCTTTGGGTGGCCGGCCGCACTCGCTGTGCACAGTGGCTTGATCCGCTCGCCTTCCACGAAGTCGCCAACGATCTTGCTGGGGATGGGGATGGTGCCTTGCAGGCTCTTGGCGACGTCCGCCTCGCACCGCATGCACAGGATTGCGGCCTCGCGAGGCGCGGGATGGTTATCACAACCTCGCAAGCCACACTTGGGCTCGCCCCAGTGACCGCCGAGTTCGTTTGTGTGTTCTCCCGGGTGACCCAGCGCCTGCACACACGTATGCGATCCGCATTGTTCCTTCACATTGCCATCGTTCATCGGTCAGCTCTCCCGTTCTTCCATTCGTCTGCGAGGGCGCGAGCGGTGGATCCGGCGCGCTTCTTCTTTCGTTCCACGGGGGTGAAGTTATGGAACGTCTTGCCTTTGCCAGCGTCGCCTTGCCACCTCGGGTTCTCGCGGTGAGACCCTTCGGTTCGGATGCACCCGCAGAGCTTGCAGCGCTTGCTCACTCGGCCGCACCGAGCGTGACCAAGATCTCTTCGAGCGCATCAGCATCAAAGGGTCCAAGCGGTTGTTCCTCCACCCAGTCGTCGACCATCTCTCGCTCTTCCGCGGTCAGCTCACTCATCCGGGTGTGCAGCATGGTCGCGGCGTTGGCGAGGCGGGACAGGCGCACGTGATGTGTATCTCCAGCTTCCACGGCAGCCTCAGCGGCCGCGGTCACCGCGTCTTCTTTCGTAGACTCAACCATAGATCATATCCTCTCGGCTTCGCGCAAGTTCCGAACAGCATGAACGCATAGCACTGGCCATTGTATTCGCTCATCATCCTAACGAGTGGGTCGCACCCTGAGCACCCTACCGTGCTGCCCAGGGCCTGCATGCAGTAGCCGCAGACGTCGGTCACCCCGGTCCCTCAAAGCCATCGTCCACCAGACCATCAAGGTCCACTAGGCCGCCGGCAGCGTCGAGCACAGCCTTCGCGGACACCTCCCACGATGCCTTTTGCTTGACACTGGCCCCTCGTATCCAGTCGCCTGGATGGCCCCATCGTTCCTGCATGAACGCTTCGTAGGCGACCTGGCCAGCGGTCCTATCGTCTTTGGGCCGCTTAGGGATGATCAGGCGACCGCCCATGGGCTGCGCCTCGAAGTAACTCACCTTGCGTGGCTTGCCATCATCGTCGGTCATGACGTTGTCCTTTCGGCAATGGCGGCAGCTCGCCCCATCGGTAGTGCAACTCGAATGCGCGGCAGCGCGGATTCTGTGACATCGAGGATAAGCCGCACTGCTCGCAGGCTCCGCCCATGCCTATCCTCATGTGCGCGCTGCGCCGGTGGCCACACTTGCAGGTGTCACCTGCCCTGGGTTTCTTGAAAGCCATTACAACTTGTCTATACCTGATAAGACTGTCGCTGGCGCGTCCGACCCGTGGATGGAACACCGGTACTCCGGTCTGATCCTCTCGAACAGGCAGCCGCGACAGCCCTCGGGGTCGTCGGGCTTGGGGTTGGTCCACTTGTGGCCGTCTAGCTCGACCACAAGATCCTCGGTGACCTTGCACTCGCAGTCCACCCGCCGGCTGGGGTCGACGGGTAGCCAGAACTGTCGAGTCGACCCGGGCATGTGGTTGTCTTCCTCAGCGCCCACCATGCCGAACGCTCGCAGCGCCTTGCGGAGCTGTTTGTCAGTGGGCCGACGCCGCTTGTAGCTCACGCTGATCATCCACTGCGGGCCGACGTCGCCCGAGCCGTCGGGGTATTCAGCCTCGCACAGCTCGGACTTCACGCGCAGGGGACCGAGGTCCCAGAACGTGCCGCCCATGTGTTCGGCGACATGCGTCCACTTAGGGCCGGGTGTGCGCGAATGCGTTGTAGTGCTCATTCCCGTCCTCATCGACGTGGTCTCCTGAATGCTTCTCGGGATGGATGCAACGCCAGCCAGTCCGCTCTTCAACCATGCTCTTGTCTGTCGAATCGAGCACGACGGTCTCGCCAGCCGGGCACTGTTCCTCAACATAGTCCGCACGCCAGGAGGTCTTGCCATCGCGATGCCATATCGGATGCCCTTGGGGACCTATGCACACCCTACCATTCCATTCATGACCGCAGGGAGTCGCGGCATTGGTCGCACGCTCCAAGATCCCCTTGATGTCGGGTGGCGTCCATCCCTCTGGCTTCATGACCTTGCCGTCGCTGGGTCGTCGCGTCACAACTCCGCCGGGGAACTTCGCCATGTTGGTCCGCTGGATCTCGTCGAACACCTCGCGCATGGGGAAGCCGCACGCGAGGCCCATGCCTATGGTCACGTACATGAGGTCGCCGAGTGCGTCGGCCATCTCCACGAGGTCACCGGCATCGATTGCATCGGTCAGCTCCAGCCGTTCCTCGCGGATGAGTTTCAGGCATAACTGTAGGCTGGCATCGCTCGGCATCTGCGGGCGGTCGGCCAGCTTCTCCGTGTGCCCGATCTCCCAGAACGCGCGGACCTGCGCGAACACATCGCCCTTCGTCGACATTGTCACTCTCGCTTCGAGCGCCTTCTTCAGGTCGCCATCCCATCCACGTGGTTCATCACTCATTGCTGTCGTCCTTCTCGTGGCCGCTCAGGTGGGCGGCCGGGTATTTCTGGCAATCATCGCAGCACTGATGGAACGGCAGATTGTCGCATGCCTTGGCGCTTGTCCCGCAGTACAAGCAGTCCTCGCCATCCCCGATCGGTGCCATCCCCGTCACTCGAACTCTTCCCTCAGATCTTGGACTGCATCCAACAGCGTCCGCATCATCGTGATCGGGATCATGATGTGCTGAGCTTTCTTCGCCTCCTGTGCCTCGACCGTCTCGCGCACCCATGCCTCAACGGCATCGATGTCACCATGGTCCTCGGGAGGGTTCATCCCTTGAACTCAGCTAGGGCCACAACGGCGCGCGCAACGGTGTCCTCTGCCGACTCTGGACCGACGGAGCCAATCACTTCCACGAGCATCTGTGCCAGCAGGCGAGGGCGGCCACAGTCAGCGCACTGGCATCGCGGCACGCAACGCCCGTAACCGTCTGTCGTGCGCCCGCCGAGGGCGGCGCGGAGGTCATCGGCATCCGGTAACTTGACGAGTAGGGCTGCCACCAGCCTGTTGATGCCATCGTGGCGAAGCCCCGCCGCCGCAGACACAAATTCTGCGGCCCGCTCATCCCGCCCGGCGGCGTGGGCTTTGGTGATGTCAGCGCACCACTCGCACTCACCATCGGCCGCAGCCTCAAGATTGAAATGGTTGGAGACCTCACACCCATCTCCCGGGGCGCTGTCCTGCGCGGGATCGGCTTCGAGGGAGTCGCAGAGCAAGTCATGCAGCGCCCGATCAACAGCGTCGCCGATATCCAAAGTGCTTAGTTTTTGGAACCGAGCATATTCAGAGAGGGCTCGCAATGCCTTCACCGTCGCCTCAAGATTCACGTGATCAGCCATTGGGGACGCCTTCCTCGGCCGGCTTGCGCTCCCAAGGCAGCGCGGTGATTTGCGCCTGCTGCTCTCCGAGCTTGCACTGTCGAATGTCGATCGCGTGCTGGAGGTCGCGTGCGTACTCGACCCTTCCTCCCGGATGAGCTACGCGATACGTGAGCCCGTCCGCGACCGCTTGCCGGTCCTCCGGTGTCAATGCTGCCAGCTGTCTCTCGAATACGCTCACACCGACACCTCGGCCTTGATCGTCGGGCACGGGTCGTACCCCCGCATCTCGATGTGCCTCCACTCGAAGTCATCGATCGACTTGACGGTCGGGTCCAGGAGCAGCTCGGGCAATGGCCGCGGGTCGCGCTCGATTTGCATCCGTACCTGCTCGCGATGGTTGTTGTAGATGTGGACGTTGCCGAACGACATGATCAGGTCGCCCACTTCGAGGCCCGTGACCTGCGCGAACATGTGGGTCAGCAGCGCGTAGCTCGCCGTGTTGAACGGCACGCCCAGGAACACATCGGCCGACCGCATGTAGAGCTGGCAGGACAGCTTGCCCGCGTCCACGTCGAACTGAACTAGCGTGTGGCATGGGGGGAGTGCGACTTGTGTGGCTTCCCGAGGGTCCCAGCCCGTGATGATAATGCGCCGGCTATTCGGGCTCTCCCTGAGCTGCCGCACGACTTCCGCAATCTGGTCGATGCCGTTCGGATAGTATCCGATGTTGGCGCCCGACGCGCCGAAGTTTCGCCAGAGGTGGCCATATGCTGGTCCCAGGTCGCCAGGCTCGCGACCAAACTTCGCGCACTGCTCCTCGGTAGCCCACTCACTCCAAATGTGCACCTTCTTGTCGCGTAGCACATGCTCGTCGGTCGAACCCGACAGCATCCACAGCAGCTCTTCCGCGATCCAGCGCAGCGGGAGCTTCTTCGTGGTGAGCAACGGGAAGCCTTCAGACAGGTCGAAGCGCATCGAGCGGCCGAATAGAGCCGTTGTCCCGGTGCCCGTGCGGTCGCCGCGCGGCGTGCCGTTGTCCAGGATGTCCGCGAGTAGATCAAGGTATTGAATGGTCATGGTTCTCCGTGTGGTTGAAACCCTTCTACCGGATATCTTCGATCATTCCCACAAACCGCGCATCTCGGCGCACACCATTCGGGGTATGTCAGCCATCCTTTGCCATCCCTTCCGCAAATGACTGCGCAGCGCTGATCGCATCTTCGATGCCGCGCAGCGCCTCGCCCGATGCGACCCGGACAGCTTCCAGCAGCGCGTTCAGGTGCCCCGCAGCCAATATCCTGTGGTCTGCTTCGGCTTGCAGGATAGGCACAAGCTTCATAGGCGCCTTTCCCTTACGCAGTGATTCGTTGTAGCTGTAGACATACAAGCCCCACTTGCCGTCGTGCTTGGCCCACATTAGATACGTGTCGCCACCCATCGGGATTTCGGCGGCCGCACCCAGATTGAGCGCATAGAGCCCCTCGGCGGCGGCTGTCAGTGCTGCATTGAGCCGATCGAGCTTGCCGGCTTTCGCATTCATGGCCCAGCCTGTGCCTTGGAACAGCCCCGGCTTTGTCGGCTCACTCATCGGTTCCACTCCACTCGACCACCGCCTCCAGATCTTTGATGCGACGCTCTTGGATAAGAATGGCACACCCCGCCCGATCAAGGAGGGACGCCTTGCGGTCGATGATTGACCTCTGCCAGAAAATCACAGCACACAGGGCAATCGTCATCAGAAGCGAGAGGAGCGGATACCACCGCTGGAGCCGCGGTTGCCCCTCTCGCTTGCGCTCGGCATAGGCTTCTCGTTCTTCTGGTGTAACGTATCCCTCAGTCATTTGCTTATCTCCTCCTGCCATTCCTGCACCGCTTGACTCTCGTGGAGAGTATCCCATGCGGCCCTCATCCAAGGCCGATGCTCTTCCTGTTCAAATATCCGCATCCAAAAACGGCAACGCATACAACGCACCGTGACGACATTCAAACCACCATCATAGTGACTCGGAATGAGAGCGGAGCCATCGTCGGGACATCGGCATTCCGACATCATCCGCCGGCCCACTTCCATTTGGCTCTTCAGGCGTTCCCGGTGCCGAGACAGCGCTGCATCCACGTCAATCTCCTCCCGCATGCCCATCTCCTACGCGATAAATCCGATTGCCCCGAGGGTGGCTCTCAGTCTACCCACCGCAGACGGGCAGGATGTGACAGGTCACCCCCGGGACTGGCCCGGTCTTGCCCCCGCTCGGAATAGCACGGGGCGGGCCTGCAGAGTTCCGCGGGCGGTGAGACTCGCCCATGTGCGGCCCTCCGAAGTTTTCAGGGGCTGGCTTCCGCTTCTTTCTGTGGCGTATTCACGCCCGCCTGCTTGCGCCACAGCTCGCCGGCCTTCTTCCAGGCATGGTGCTCGGGGCTTCCCTGCATTGCGGTAGCTGCCTTCTCAAAACATGTCGCTGCCCGTTCCATCATTTCTGCTTCCGTCATTGTCTGCCATTGTGCTTTGGTCTGACTTGCTTCGGCCATATTAAATATCCTCGATTGGGAAAGGAGGGCAGGCAAACGTCCGGCTTGAGCCATCACGAACCAACCAGGAGGATCCGCCGCCTGCCCTCGTAGATGCTCTACATGATAAGTCTCAGGGGCGCCATTTGCCGCACACAAGGCATCTGCATGGGTGCAGATGCTGCGACCATGCGTGCCCCTGCCAGACGCAAGAGAATATCCAGCTGATCCAATCCATCAGTCGGGCTCCGCATCGCATCGCCGGCGGGCCGGCGGCGGGTTGTGCCATTGCTTCACGCGGTGGTCGTCGAGCATTTCGAGGTAGGCGCCGATGCGCCAGCCCGCCTCATGCAGGTCCGGCAGCCGCCTCCCACAGTCACGGCAGCACTGCGCGCCCTTCACCATCGGGCCGGCTCGATGCACGTTGCGGACTATCATTCATCCCGTCCTAGTCGATGGCAGCATCACAAGTGCCTCAAGCGCGGCTTGTGCTTGGTCGGCGGTGCCATGCGATAACGTGCGCGCAACTAGCTTGAGGCGTACATGATCGGGCAACGGAAGTAGCTGAGAAAGCATCCTCAACTTCATCGTGTGAACCTTGCGGTCGATCATCTCGCGGCACCCCCCGGCCGGCGAGACCATTCAAGCCGGCCGGGAGTTCCGCGCGCCTGAACGCATTTACGCATGCGGGCACCCACACATCCCGCGGCGCAGCGGGAACAAGGACCGGCAATGAACGACGATAACCGACCGGCTGTGGAACGTTGTGAAGCGAGCAAAACTTATCCGCACCTTCCGCAGCATTCACCCGGCGGCGGGTGCTCCGCCTCCTGGAAGCCACCGAACTCTGTGCGCAGCCATGGAACCGAAGCGCACAGCGGGCGTCCGGTGTGGCTGCAGTAGTGCCACTTGAGGCCTTTGCGCTTGCGGCGCCAGCTCCAGTGGGTGGTTGCTGGATGAGCATTGGGGTTCATGACAGCACCACGTTGATGTGTCTGTGATAAACGATTCCCTGATCGTAATAGCGAGCCATGTGCGGCCTGTGAAACCCACACCAGATTTGCATCATCTTCCGGCGGACATACAGGAAACGCTTCTTCCGACGCTTCTCGGCAGAGGGTGTAAGTGCTCTTGGCATCTTAGTCATGTGGGTTTTCACGCTGGACCTCCAGCGGGATCATCCGCCTCTGTGCTCCAGTGCAGATCATGCCAGATACGCTGACACTCGGTGCACTGATGCTCGACCAGTGGCATGCGCATCTCTAGCGGGTTGGCCTCCATCTTCGCGCCGCACAGCACTGGGCCGTTGATGCCTCGGTGCCAAGCGTAGGCAGGCTCGTCTTTGCGATCCTCGCCCCACATCTCACCTAGGCGGTTCGAGGCCCACATGTCCATGTCCGCGTGGGCCCGCGCGAGTTTGTTGATGTCCACCCACACGACACGACGGGAGATCCCTGTCATCGCTCGGGGGATGACTCGGCCGCCAGCGCGCGCGAGCAACATCTTTGCGAGGTCGGACAGGCCACTCATCGCCGCCACCTCTGCCGGCGCAGTCGCATCCACTCCGCGTATAGTTTATCCCAGATCATCGCTTTCCTTTTCGCCGTCTGGAAGGGGTGCAAACTGATACGGGATACCGTTGCGCCATGCGACAGCGTAGTAGCCTGGGGGTGCTTCGGTGGACTCGACAAAGCGGCCGGTCATGACGTACTTGCCCGGCGCGACCTCGGTTGTGTGATTGTCGATGCGCCTGGGGTAGCCGCAAAGCCAAAGCCAAAGCCAAAGCCATAGCCTTTGTATCATCGCTTGTCCTTTCCGAGCATCCAATCGACCACCCGTTGGCCAGGGTTCTTTCTCAGGATGTACCAGATAAAGCTCACCTCGATGAGCATGAACCCCACGTGCAGCGCGTCGTACCAGCCCACCTCGATGATCACGTGGGTCAATGCAACAGCCTCACACGATCCGTCTTCGGGAGAAGTTCCGACTCATCGACTACGGCCAAGCCCATGAGCGCTTGCTCGTCTTCATCGAACCATATGCGGTCCAACTTGCCGATGCTCTCCCCCGCGTCATTGGTGACGGTATCGCTGTACGTTCCTTTGGCGGCCGTCTTGCGCAGCTCTTCGGCGGAGTACTGCGCCGAAGCGGGTATCAGGAGTACCGTGACGCGCTTGTCGCTCATGGGACCGGTACCAAACTGAGCACCACATCAACCTCGACGCTCGGGTGCACGCTAGTCCCGTGGTCCACGGCATCGTTGAACTTGGCGAGCATCTCCGGGTCGCCAACCTGCAGCTTGTGATGCATGTCCGCGATCACCTCGATGTCCAGCGGCAGGCAGATGGCCGCCTGTGGGAGATGGTAGAACCGCATCCCTGGCACCACCTCGCGGTAGACGCGCCAATCGAACACCTCGACTACGGTGAGGTCGGTCCATGCGACATAGCGCTCGCCGGGCGGCCCCAGTGGGATCCTGGATGCGAACCCCGCTTGCTTGCGCCATGCGTCCACGTACATGTGCGATTGGAAGGTCAACTTCGACTCATCGAAGTCGATGGACCCCTTGCTCATGTAGGGTGATCTGCTCAGGTTCTCGATGCTGACCACGCTACCGTCTGTGCCACGCATCTCGGCCGTACCTTCGGGTAGGCTTGCGTCTGCGACCACGGCGAACTTTGGTGTCGTCTTGTCATTGCTCATCTGATCACTCCTCTCCTGCGCAGGTCGTCCACGATGGGCAGCTCCTGGTTAGGCTCGTAGCTACGCTGGAGCGACGGTTCCCCGCCGGGGTACAGCGGCGACCCGTCGTCCACGGCCGCGTTGAATGCGGCCACCACATCGGCGTCCAGCTCGACCAGGCCGAAGTACAGCCGCGCCATCTCCTCGACGTCCAGGGGGAGGAACACAGTTGCGGTTGGCAGCAACAGACCCGTGGCGCTCGTGACCTCCGAGTCGTACGTCTCGATCACCGTGCTGCCGTCCCAGGTGACATGGCGCTTGCTGTCGGCCCCAATGGGCACTCGCGGCCGCTGCGAGAAATCCGTCTCTATGTATCGCCTCGCCCGATCCGACAACAGCGCCAGCACGCGTTCCCGCTCCGCATCAGAGACGGGCTCCCCCTCTGCGTCGAAAACCGGCCAGGTCTTGTCGCTCATCGCTTGACCCTCCGCCGATCGCGCTCGGCCGCGATGGCCACACACAGGATCTCGCGTCGGCTTTGAAGGCCCGCGTCATCGTTGTGCATGTCGTACAGATAGCAAACCATGTTGGATGCCGCTTCTAATAGGTCGGTCTCGGAGTCGGGCGCTTCCACGTCGTCCCGCATCTTCAGGGCTGCCTGTTCCCACGCCGCCCTGAAGTCTGCCGGGCAGTGCTCCCATGCGGCCGGAGGGCTCAGCGCAATCTTCGACTCGTGGCGGCTGTCCACTTCGTAGGCCATGAAAGCTGCGTGCCCCGCAGAAATCGGAGCGCACAGCGCAACCGCTGCTGCTCGGCCCCAAGCGCGAATCTCAGCGACCTCCAGCTCACCCCATGGGCGACCCTCCACGTTCATGCACCGAAGAAAGCCCTCGTACATGGCACGCCCGCCAGAGTCGGGCACCTCCGCGCTTCCCTTCGCCTCGTCGGTCATACTTGCCTCGCCATCCGCGCGGGCAACGCTTCCAGCGCTCTTGCCCATCTATCTCGGAAAGACTTGGCCACCTTGTCCCATCCCCCAATGGGCCGGCCATCGGCGGTTACACCGTCCCAATACGCATTCATCGATGCGCGCGGGTCGTGTCGATCTTCGTACACGCGCCGCCATGCTCTTCGGCACCATTCCGGCTGCGAATACCACAACCCTGGGACCGCACTATCATCCCCGAGCATTAGGAACAGAAGGCGCGAGCCCATCTCCGCCTCAAAGTCGGGCGCCTCCGCGCTTGCGCTCGTCGATGGCGTCTTGTCGTTGCTTGGCTTGCTCGCCGGGTCGTTCTTCGAGTGGTCGGTCATTGCGTCCCTTTCGCCATATCCCTTTGTAGGCTTTGTGCAGCATCGCGAAGGCCCGCGGGAACTGCATCATGATGAGCTTGCGGTCGTACAGATAGAGCCGAGTCAGCTCGGCCGCATTCTCGATGGGCGCGGTCTGCGCGTAGGCGCTCACGAACCCTTCGCCCTCACTTACCTGATATAGCTTCGCATGCCACGCGATGACCTTCGGCTCGCCGCCCCAGCAGTACATCAGCCACACGTTCAGGGAGTGGCCTATCTCATGTTCGAGCACGTGCCGGAGCATCTCGGCGGTGACCTTGCCCGACACGCGGATTTCGTTGCCGGTCCAGTAGGCGAGGTCGTGGTCGCTCATCGCATTCTCGACCCGCGGCTCGTCTTCGCAGATCAGGGTGATGCCCACGCGCCTGTCGAAAATCTCCGGGGGGGTGCGCGCGATGACCTCGTCAGCCACGGCCACCTTCTGCGGGTCGCCCAGGCGCACAGCCACGCCGCGCTCGGGCACGACGCTGCCCCAGGTCAGGTGGGCTTTGCGCAGGTCGCCCGGGAGCAGCTCGGCGCGCAGCAGGCTTTCCGGCATGAGGTCGCCGTCTTCGTTGAAGCCCCAGCCGTTGGGCACATGGATAAGTTCACAAGCGCAGTTGTGCACCACGACGCCATCCACGATATATGACTCGTCCTCGGCAACGCTCAGCGAATACACCTCCCCATCATGTTCATGTGAACGGATTTCATTAATTTCAACACCATGGTATAGCGTGTCGCCATGGTCTACTCCATCGATATTGAGGAATTCCGCGACCCCTTGGAGCGCGGAGAAATCACTGTGTCCGCACTCGCTTCCCGGCTTGGGGTCAGCGGGAATACCGTCCGTCGACGCAGCGCCGCCGCGGGCATCAAAATCAGCCAAGGCGGGGCTGCTTCCATCCCGATTGAAGATATGTGCGCTGCCTATATTGCTGGCGCTCCGACTTCCGAACTCGGAAATAGATATGGGGTTTGTGCCCAAACGATCAACGCCAAGTTGCGGGCGAATGGCGTCACTATCCGAACTCCTGCTGAAGCTACTCGCTTGCTCTGGGATCAACTGGATGCTGAGGGCCGCCGGGCGATGGTACACAACGCTCATGCCGCAGTCCGTGGCAAGCCGCGCCCAGCCGTGCAGAAGATCCGCTCGGCTCAGACGCGACAGAAAACCGGCGACCTGACGGAGTATGAACAGCAGGTGCTCGGCACCTTGCGCCGCCACGGATTTGATCCGACGCCTCAGCTGGCGGTAGGCCCATACAACATCGACCTCGCGCTGCCGGGGATTTTCGCGGCCGTAGAGGTGGACCCAACGTGGCACTCGTCCGAACGCAAAATCGCCCAGGATCTCCAGAAGTCGGCCTACCTCGAAGCGCTCGGCTGGATTGTCATTCGCGCCTACATCCTCAAGGGGTCGTTGCAAAACGCGCATGAGATGATCGCCCGGTTGCAAATCCGAAGCCGCCACCCATCCGCGCTGAGTGAGGTACGGGTGCTCTGGCGTCGCTACGAAGATCTCGTCGCCGCTGAGGAGTTCCACAAGCTCGCCCCGGTGGGCGCGCTTCGCGACGCGCTGTACGGGTCGGAATCGCCCCTTGTGGGTGAGCACGCGGTCACCCGGCCGGATGAGGGCTAGCGGGCGCGGACCCTCCCTAGTCTCCACCACCGCATCCGGCCGGTGACACCACGGATGAATTGGCCCAATTGTGGCTAGCCATGCATTTTGCTTCTTCCCAACGTTCGTTCCATTGGCTTGAAGTTCAGATAACTTGAAGATGCGCAGGGGTGAGCCTTCACCTGCGGTGTAGTGTAAACGCACACAATCTGGACAGGCGCCAGGCGACGGTTGCTTTGCCACGTTGATCTCGTCGGGGTCGCCCTCGCGCTCGATGAGCCCCGCGGTGAGTCCCTGCTGCATAGCGGCCTGCTTCTCGGTCGCCGCGATGCGCTTGAAGTCCCGGGACCAGTCCTCGGTCCTGTGGCCCAGGTCGCTCGCGAGCTTCCGCCATGACTGCTGGCGCTCGATGTTCATGTCCAGCTCCTGGCGGACGTCGGCCTGGTACTTGGCGCGCAGCTCGGCGTCGGCCTCGACGGCCAGGGTGCTGAAGTCGTCCCCCACCCGGTTGCCCAGGCCCGTGATGGTGTTGGCCGCGTTGCCGGACGCCCAGGTGCGGGCGGCCTGCTCCTGGCTGGACAGGGTCGGATCGCCGTACTTGGTCCGCCAGGGGTCGATGCCCAGGACGCTGGCGACGCCGCGCAGGCGGGGGTCGCGCCCCATGGAAATGCCGTAGTTGTAGGCGTCGGCGATGCTCTGCGCGCTGGTCGCGGGCTCGCCGCCCAGGGCCGGATCGTAGGTGTGCTGCAGGTCGGCCGGCAGGATGCCGCTGTCGATGATCCGCTGGATGTCCTCGGCCGACACGTACTCGGGACCGACCCGGGCCGCGATGAACGCTAGGTGGTAGTCGGTGACGATCGCGCGGATGGCCTTCAGGTGCTCGGGATTTGCGATACTATCGTAGGGGCTACGCTCGGCCTTCTTCAGTTTGCTATCTATTATCTCTTCTTCCGCGTAGGCCCGAACCGCCTGAAGAATCCTGGCCATTTGCTTGCGGTAGGCGCGCTCAAACTGCTCCGCCGACTGCTGCATCGCCTTGTAATGCTGAAAGGTCCGCTCGCTGTACTTGAGCCGCTCGGCCTTCAGGAGGAAGGAAGGCCCCATCACATGCTGGGCGAGTTCCAGGCGATCCATGCCCTCAGGCGCGTATATTCGGATATTCTTGGTCATGGCAGGGGCACCGATGATAGGGGTATGCGGATTGTCTTCGAGTAGATAACGGGCCCACGCACCATCGCGCTGACTTCGACGACTCCTGGTGACGTCTCGGTGGCCTCTGCGGACAGTACCCCGGGCATGGCCTCCACAGTCTTCTCGATGCTCGCCAAAGTGGGTTTGCGCCAAAGCCCTGCGCTCATCATCACGCGCTCCCACTGCTCGGCGAACTCGGCGAGCCGTTCCCCCTGCCTCATGACGGCCGGCAGACGGATCAGTCGCGGCTCTCCACGTTGCTCCCGCATCCGCCTGGCGAAGTCCTCGTTGGATAGGTCCTGGGTCATGCTCAGCCCCTGATCTCCCATGCTGTCCACTGCCATCCGATGCTCGTCCAGATGCCTTCGCACCATGAGCCGCCGGCCGTGCGGAATGTGGCGGTGAGCTTGGGCGGCCCGTTCACCACTATCTTCTGGCCTCCGTCCTTACTCCACTGCTTCACATCTCGATTGTACTGTGCGAGTTCTGCATCGAACTCCTCATCGGATAAGGTGCGCACATACACGTCGGTGTCCGCTATCTCATCCCATTCGTAGATTTCACGGCCCGGACGGCATGGCGGTCCGTAGCGGATCACCTGGGTGTCAACTTCCTCGGCGGCTTCCACGTGTATGAAGGGCTCGCCCATCCAGGGTTCCGGGAAGCGGGCGCCGGCTTCGGTCAGAAATGCTTTGGCTTGTTCGTGGTCGGTCATCGTTTCTCCTGAGTCACAGCACCAGCCTGTCAAACTCTCGGGGTCGCTTGGCCGAGTACTCGACCCGCAGGTGCCAGGCATTGCCGTTGTGGTTCGGAGTGCCGCTGACCTCATGGACGATGATGCCCGGGATCATGTGGGCGGCGCGCGTCATGTCCGTGAGCGACGGGCTACCCATGCGGACTTCCGTAGGATTGCCTACCATGTCTATCCCGTGGGCGTAGAGCCTCGACTCGTCATCCCACACGAAGGTCAGCATCGGCCGGGCGTCGCGCTTGTCCCTCATGTGGGCGGCATACTCGATATCGGATAGGTGGGTGGTCATCATGTCGGGTCCGGGATTGCCATCACGCCCCATCCGGGCGGGACATGCTCATCATAGATGGCCACATGGATCTGAGCAGCCTCTCGGTGGTGCGCTATCTCGTCCGCCTCGAACCATTCGGATCTGACTACCTCGGCTCCCGGGGCTCTGTATGGGTCCACCATGAAACTCCCATCCGATGCGCAGGTCAGCGAGTTCGCTCGAAACCAGGTGACCGCTCGGGACGACTCGCCTCGTTTGACTCGCATGGGGTCCGTGCGGTATGTCCGGATCAGGCTGGGGTCGCGGCGGTGGCGCATGCGGTCGGCAAACGCTTCGTTGGTCTCGCTAGGATCCATCCTCCCCCGTCAGGCGCTCGATCAGCTCGGCATCGGTCATGCTGGCGAGGGGAACGATGCCACAGCGCTCGGCAGCCGCCCGTCGCAGCCTGCGTAGGCGACCCTCCAGCTCGTGCACCTCATCCCTGAACTCCCGGCGGTCCCGGAGCACCTCGGACTGCAGGGCCCGGCAGCCGGGGCAGGGGAGGCTATTGACCGGAGGGCTGGGCATCGTCGGCCTCCGGTAGCTTGGCGTCGTACTCCGCCAACCTGTCGAGCCACCGATACACATGCTTGAGCGGGAGATGGTGCCCTTTGACGCTGCTGGCGCCGTCTCGCCACTCGTCGGCCTGCTTGCGAATCCAGTCTCTCGCCTCACGGTGACCGACGTCCCGCCCCTCAGCCCGGCCGGCTGCATGGGCTTTGGTGCGGAAAGTCTCAATACAGGCGACCAGCGGGTTGTGAGGGCCTCCACATTGATCGCACGTGGGAAAGTCAGTTGGCCCATCGCAGTAAAAACAGAAGTCTCCCGGAACGCTATCCTGTGTGGGCTCGGCTTCGAGGGCGGCGCGGAGGTCGACTGCCTCCGGGACATCGGACAGGTGCATGGTCCCATAAGTGTCATTGTCGAACAGTGCGATCCACGCCCGCGCAGCCGCTTCCAGTTTCGCGGGGTCAGTCATTGGGTGCGGCTTCCTCGGCCGGCGCGGGCTCATCGCGTGCAGGAGGCGCCTTGCGGCCCAGCAAGGCAGTCATGTGCTGGCGGATGGCGGCCGCCTGGGTCAGCCAGAACTCGCATTCCTGCATGCGCGTCTCCGCACGCTGCAACGCCTGCACCATGTCCCCCTGCAGATCGATGACATCCTGCGGGGTTCCGGGGGGCGGTGGTGACCGACTCGGGTCCGTGTACCCGAGCGCGATGGCGAGGCGGGCGGCCTGGCGCTGCTGCAACGCAATCAGGTTGGCGAGGGCGACCTCGGTCCCGCTGGTGTGGCATATCTGGGCGAACTCGCGCCCTACGGCTTTGAGGGGACTTTCCTCTGGCTTCGGTTCATCCGTCATCGTCAATCTCCTGCTGGCGTGGTTGGTTGGCCGTGCCACTTAGTACTGGATATACCAGGACCCTGCACTCACATAGCACTCCAGCGCCCGCTTCTGCACAGGGCGAGCGGCTTCGGACAGTTCCCAGGTGTCCGGCTCGGGATAGGGGCCGATCCAGCCATCAAGCACGCACATCACCTCATGGATCACCGGGTCACCGCTTTCTATCACGTGAGCCTTGAGGCTGGTACGGATCACCGCGCACGGCATGTGTCGGCCCAGGCCGCGGGGCACCGCATCAAGGTAGGCTGCCGATCGGCGCAGGGGCTCACAGTTGTGATTATCAAAGGCCACGTCAGACACGAAGCAAATGGCCACCTCACCGATCTTGCCGCGGGCGCCGCGCTTGCCGGAAAGCGTCCAGGCAAACCCCGCCGCCGCGACGGCTTTCATGCAGGCCGCCTGCAGCTCGGGGCTCGCGGCTTCGCCCTGTGTGATCACATGGACGATGTAGCCCTGAAAGACCACTCGCCTGCGTGTGCCCTGCGGCCATTGGTACCGACGTCCGCGCCAGAAGAACCGCATCAGCCATGCGGCGCCGGCGATGAGCAGCAGCGATATCGCAACAAGGATTCCCAGCTCGATCATGTTCCCTCCACCACCTGCGCGAGTCGGTCCTCGACCTCGCGCGCTCTCTCGACGCGCCTGACCCTCTCACTCATCTGCTGGATCTTTCGAGTCAGCGGCGCGTAGTCCTTGTGGCGAACGATCACATCCATGCCGTTCACCGACGGGAGCGCCTTCAGGATGTGCCCCATCAGCTTGATCTGCCCCGGTGTGAAGCTATTGCTCGCTGCTACTCTCGGACGGTGCTTGGATATGGCCATGCCTTGCTCCTGTGTGTTCGCGCCCCCACGCGGTGATTGCAGCAAAAGCACCCTGGTCCGTGGCGTACTCCTCATCGGCGCACGCACAGAAGATCGATCGGTCGACGGCTCCGCTCGCAATGACAACGATTGCTAAAAATGGCCCTCTAAAAAGGACCCCGTTT
>JAPULC010000239.1 GCA_027295305.1 Gammaproteobacteria bacterium | reverse complement strand
CTGACGGTTTTTCCGAAGCCAATCTGGTGGACCAGTCATGCAGCTACCGCCGTTGAACGCGCTACGAGCATTCGAAGCAGCGGCCAGGCAGGGCTCGTTTACTCGGGCTGCCGCGGAGCTTCACGTGACACAGGCGGCGGTGAGCCAGCAGGTGCACCAGCTAGAAGAATATCTTGGATCTAAGCTGTTCGAGCGTAAGTCCAGAGGCATTGAGCTGCTCATCGCGGCACAGCCTTATTTCGTACGCATCTCGGAGGCCCTGCTGGAGATTGCGCGGGCGACCGAGACGGCCAGCGTTCGACGCGACCAACGCCTTGTGGTGAGCAGCATGGGATCCTTCGCGGCAGGCTGGCTATTACCCCGGCTGACCCGTTTCTACCAGCGCCATCCCGACATCGTGGTGCGATTCGAGATGACCTCGAGGCTGGTGGATCTTCGAGTGTCGGATGTGGATGCGGCCATTCGCTATGGGCTCGGACGTTGGCCGGGGGTGAAGAGCGAGCTGCTTCTACACGATTCCGTGTTCCCGGTCTGCAGCCCCGAGGTGGCCGCCACGCTGAACCCGGATGATGTTCTCGGCAGTCTCGAGGGTGTGCCCCTGCTATACGACTTCGAGGATAACGAGGACTGGAGCATGTGGCTCACGGTGGCAGGCCATCCGGGACAGCAGCCGAAGTTAGGACCGTCGTTTGGTGACAGCGGGGTGCTCGTGCGCGCAGCAGTCGAAGGTCAGGGACTAGCGCTGGCGCGAAGCGAGCTCACGATGAGCGAGCTCGAGAGCGGACGGTTGGTGAAACCCTTCCAGGCGGAGGTGGCCTGCGTGTTTTCGTACTATCTCGTTTATGTCGACGAAACCACCATCAACCCCGCCTTTGTCGCATTCCGTGAGTGGTTGTTCGAGGAGGCTGGGGTGCACTGATCCGGTCGCTGCACCCAGGGCTTGTACGTGCGGGGCTAATTCAGGATCATCGCTTGCTTGAATCAGGAGTCCGGGGGGTCTGACACGTGGCGAACGATCGCAAGATCGCCTTCAGCTCGAAATTTTCCTTCGGTATCGGGCAGTTTGCCGAGGGGCTGAAAAACGCCGCCTTCGGGGCGTTCGTCATGTTCTACTACAACCAGGTGCTGGGTCTGCCAGGCACCGTGGTGGGGGTGGCCCTCGGCATTGCGTTGATCTTCGACGCAGTGACCGATCCGCTTGCGGGTTCTCTATCGGACAACTGGCACTCTCGACTCGGGCGGCGCCATCCATTCATGTACGCCTCGGCGATCCCGTTGGGGATCACCTTCTTTTTCCTGTTCAATCCTCCGGCTGGTCTCAGCGAAACCTGGCTGTTCGTGTGGGTGCTCGTACTTTCGGTTCTCACGCGCACCGCGATGACCCTCTATCACGTCCCGCACATCGCCCTCGGTGCAGAGATGACCGAGAACTATCAGGAGCGCACGCTTCTCGTGAGCTTCCGTCAATTCTTCGGCACGTTCGGTGGCATCTTCGCGGTTTACATAGGCTTTCAGTATTTCTTCGCGGCTACGCCCGAGTACGAGAACGGCGGTCAGTTCAATCCCGACGCGTATGCTCCGTACGCGATTTTCCTGGCCATTCTCATGGTGATCACCATCTGGTGGTCGGCGTGGGGCACACGCAAGGAGATTCCATTCCTGCCGTCGCCCAGTGGGCCGCACGAGCGGCTGAACGCGCGCGGCATGCTCGTACGGATGATGCGGGAGCTCTGGCAGGCTCTTCAGAACTATTCGTTCAGATGGCTGTTCATTGGCGTGTTGATCCTCTACGTCATGGTCGGAGTAGATGCAGCGCTCAATATCTATGTGAACAACTTCTTCTGGGGGCTGACGCCGCCGCAGATGGCAATTCTCGCGCTGCCCGCTGGTGTCGGTGTCATGCTGGGCGTGTTTCTCACGCCGGTGCTGCACAGGTTATTCGACAAGAAGCCTGGGCTCGTGTGGGGAGTCGCTTGGTGGTCTGCGTGCCAGATCGTGCCCGTGCTGCTCGCCCTTGCGGGCCTGTTTCCGGAAAGCGGCAGCACCACGCTCGTATGGACGCTGTTCGCGATCAGATTCGTCCAGGGGGTCGGGGTGGTGCAGGCAATTGTTAGTTTTGGCTCGATGATGGCGGACGTTGCCGATGAACATGAGCTCGCGACCGGCAAGCGCCAGGAGGGAATTTTCTTCGGGGCCGTAGCGTTCTCTGGAAAGGCGGCATCGGGTGTCGGCAGCATCGTCGCGGGTATCGGCCTCGACGCCATCAGCTGGCCAAGGGGTGCCAACATCCAAGGTCCCGGAGATGTTCCCCACGAGACCATCGTTGATCTCGCGATTCTCTACGGTCCCGTGGTGGCAGGTTTCGCGGTGGTCTCGGTCTGGTGCCTTTCGAAGTACCAGCTCAATCGCGAACGTCACCGGGAAATTCTGAAAGCCCTGGAAGCACGTCGAGCCGAACGGGGCGATCGCGATCGGGGTGAGGCGGTGACGTACTCGTAGCAAGGCTGGTATTCTTCACGTATGTCAAAACAGACGAACCGGGCCGCCGCGTTGGTGGTGAGCATGAACAGTGGCAATACGCAGTCACGCAGCAATGCGTTGCGCGACGTGTGCCCGTGCCGCAACAATCAACGTGACCTCGGTGTTTGGCGCGAAGTGTTCCGCAAAGCAGTCGAAGGCTCTATGAACGAGCGTAATCAGGCAGCGCATGCGATCGGAACGTTGCTCCAGAAAGCCCCGCGCAGCACGCAGTGGCGGGATGTCGTCCACCGTCTCGAACGTGACCTCGATGCCGTGATGGCCGATGAACGGGCCTCGCGGCTTGTCCTCGGTCAAATGAAAAGGCACGGACATGCCCATCGCGGTGCCGCGGCGCAATCCTACCGGCGGCATCGCAAAGCAGTCGAGGTTCGCACACCGGACGAATTGGCCAAATGGGCGAACGATCGACTGTCTCTTAGAGGATCAAGACGCGTGACGGGTAATCATCCAGGAGTGCACCGCCTTTGGCGCTGGATGAGCCACCGGATCAAGTTTCAGCCGAACCGGAAAACGCGCGATCGAGAAATCGTCGAGAAAGCCGAACACTTCTTGCTTGCAGCATGATCGACCGCCGTTTTTGACGCCCGCAGCCGCAGCTTCAATGTCCGCTTTGGGGTCGAAATCAGACCCTCTGGGCGCAAAACATTGGCGATCCACGCTTTTGGCCAAACTGGATTCATTCATACCTTGGACCAATAGAGATGCTTTCGCAAAGCCGCAGCCTTCGGGAGAGTGGTTTCCCGGCTAGAGGATAATCGACTTTCCCAGATAGAGCTGAATGACGAACAGGATGTGTCCTGCCGAGTGCGCAAGGATGACAATCCACAGGTTTCGGCCGCACAGCAGATAGGCGGTGCCCCAGACAATTCCCATCATGACCGTTACGATGATCCCGCCGATGCCCCACTGAAAATGGACCGCGCCGAAGACGAGTGCCTGAACGAAGACGGTCATGAAGGCGCCGCCAATGTTCCGTCCGAAAATATCTGAAAGCCGCCCGATGAGAAACCCCCGGTAAATGATTTCTTCGGGGATTGATGCGGTCAGCGGCAGCACCAGCGCCATGGTGATGGCAGCGCCAAG
>JAPULC010000238.1 GCA_027295305.1 Gammaproteobacteria bacterium | reverse complement strand
CGGTCGGAATCATGGCCGCCGGCTT
Organism: Gammaproteobacteria bacterium; assembly: GCA_027295305.1. Lineage (GTDB taxonomy): Bacteria > Pseudomonadota > Gammaproteobacteria > Pseudomonadales > Azotimanducaceae > JAPULC01. Next base: position 15,803 of record JAPULC010000238.1, on the reverse strand, counting down.
GAAGCGCTTGGACGCCGACGTGAATGCCTCTCGCACGTATTCGTTGTAGGCGCGCGCGAAGGTCTTCGAATATTCCCGGGTCTGGTGACTGCCACCGCAGTTCAGCGCGATGGTGGGAAAGATCACCTGGGCATCGACGCCCTCGCGTGCCATGTCGCGCATTCGGCGGTCGAGGTCGGTCCCCAAAGATGGGTCGGTACGGAACTCGAGCTCGCGGTCCCGTGCAGACAGCTTCTTCCAGGACGAGCGCGGCCGCAGCTCGCCGTTCGTCTCGACGTCGGTCTCGCCGCCTTTGCCCGGTACTATCAGCGGCATCCGTTCGCGCAAGTGCTCAGGGAGGCGTGCTCTCAGATCTTCGTTTTCCGCCACATGCGCATCGGCACTGATGAGCAGACCGCGACTCGCGCTCGACATGATCGATTCTTCGCTGACCTCGACCGGTGCGAGACTACTCGCGAGGGTTCGCGGCGGCAACGCTGGCGGGGACGCGGAGATCAGCGTCCCTCGGTGCCGGGCTCGCCGCATGGCCCGGCGGGTCCCCAGGTAGTACGCTCTCTCCCTTCCGCCATTCCCAAGGGACGACCCGATGTACAACACGATCAAAGAGAAGCTCGCCAACGGACAACAGGTGATCGGCGGAACGATCGAGACGCCCGACCCCGACATCTATCGAGCCATGGCCGGCGCGGGGTTCGACTTCCTTTGGATCGAGATGCAGCACAGCCCACTCACGTATCAAGACGTCGCGCGCATGATCTGGGCCGGGCGCGACCTGCCGGCGGTGCCGTTCATACGCGTTCCAGACGCCACCGAAGGCGACATCCAGAAAGCGACGGACGTCGGCGCGCTTGGCATCATCGTGCCGATGGTGGTCGAGGTGGAGAAGATCGAAAATGCCGTCAGATTCGCCAAGTATCCCCCCGAGGGGGTACGCAGCCTCGGCGGCGGTCAATACGGTGCGCTCTACGGTCGCGAGTACCGTGGGACGGCAAACGACAACATCGCAGTGGTCGCAATGATCGAGTCGCCGGCGGGCGTCGAAAATGCGGAAGCAATCGCCAACGTGCCCGGGGTGGACGTCGTCTTCACCGCGGCGACCGATCTCTACAGTTTCTCGGGACACGCGCAGGGAGAGCCTGAGTACGAGGCGATGGTCACCCAGATAAAGAACGCTACCTTGGGCGCCGGTCGCAAACTCGGCGGCCCGGTGAATTGGCGAGAGCGGGACGGATGGAGCTTTTTTCAGGCGCCTCCGGCAAGTGCGCTGGTCGGGCGCGGCGCCCGGGACCTGCTGAAGGAGCGGGAGGCAGTCGCCCCCGTCGAGGGAACGGAGCGTTGAAGCCCATCAAGGCCTGTCCCGGGGGTCTATTTTGCGGTAGGTCTGGGACCTCTTAGCAACCGGATCCAGCAACGACAGGTCCCCCGCTTCGACGGTATTGCCCCTTGGGAAAGGCGGTCCTGCCGCCGATCCGATGCCCTCAAGCACCCGGTCATCTTGGTAGTAGCAGGCGTAAATATGGAAAAGCATGCCTGCGAACACCCCCGCCTGCGCCTTGCTGAAATCCTCCACTAGGCGATATCGGTCCGACAATGACAAGCTCGGAAACTCGTCATCGAAATTGCCGAGTATCTCTACCAGAACCGGGATGAAATCCTCGGCCTTCTCGGCAAGGTAATCGATCAGATCCAGTTCCTTTGCGCTTGGCATGCTGCCGTCGTCGCTTGCAGGCAGGATGGTATCTAGAAGCGCCGACAACGTTTGCCTTTGCGGTGTCGTTAGCGGGTGGTCTGTCGCGATTACGTCGTTCGTCATGGCAATCAGTCGAACAGGTTAGCCAGGTTTTTCTTCATGCTGTCGGCAATGTACAACGCAAGCGCCTGAATGGTGCTCGTTGGGTTCACGCCACCTGCCGTGACGAAGATACTACCGTCGACGATAAACAAATTTTTCACGTCGTGGCTGCGACCCCAGGAATTGACGACGGATGATTCCGGATCGTTCCCCATTCTCGCAGTGCCGAGTAGGTGCCATCCGGCTTCCCGAAGCAAGCCAGCGCTGAAAATCTCGGTGGCGCCGGCGGCTTCCATGACTTCCTCAGCGCGCGCGAGTCCGTGCGCCAACATCTTTTGATTGTTTTCACTGAGTCGGTAGGTGATCTTCGGAGCAGGTATGCCGTCAGAGTCGACGAGATCCGGATCCAGAGTGACGGTGTTCTCTTCGTCAGGTAAGTCTTCGCACAAGATACCGATCGACGCGACGTGATCGAATCGTTTTTGAAACGCTTCGTGGTGTCCGGGGCCCCACGGGATATTTCCCGTTGCGTATCCCTGCAACGCGGTGCCGAGCGGCCCCCCGCCGCGAGTGATCTGCATGTTGTAGCCGCGCACGAAGCCTCGTGAGAGATCGGTTTCGTAAAATTCCTTGCTGAGTATGCAGCAACCCTGCGGCCCCTTGTGGCTGTCCAGGCGTTCTTCGAAGAGGCCCTGAACGAAACCGATGGGATGAAACATGAGGTTTTTGCCAACGAGACCGCTTCGGTTGGCCAACCCGTCGGGAAACTGTGCGGATTCGGAGTTCAGCAGTATCCGCGCGGTGCCTACACCGTTACAGGCCATGACCACGACTTCGGCCTTCTGGTGATGCTCAACGCCTTCTTCGTCGTAGTAGATGACGCCATCGGCCATGCCTCGACTGTTCAGTGTAATTTCGCGAACCCGGCAACGGGTTCTCAGCTCGACGCCGTTCCTCAGCGCTTGCGGCCAGTAGGTAATGTCTACGCTGGACTTCGCTCCCTGGGAACACCCGGACATGCATGGACCGAGATTCAGACACTGATCCCGCCCTTCGTAGGGCTGGCTGATGATCGCGCTGTCTGACGGCCACCAATGCCAACCCAGCTTGTTGTATCCCCTCGCCATGGTTTCGCCGACGAGTCCGAGGGGGATCGGCGGCAGCGGCGGCTGTTTTGGCGGATACATGGGATCTCCCGCCAATCCGGAAACCCCCATCATGCGGTCGTTCTGGGAGAAGTAAGGCTCTAAGCGGTCATAGCTGATGGGCCAATCCTCCGCGACACCATCGAGGCTCTTCACCTTGAAGTCTGACGGGTGCAAGCGTGGGAAGTGCGCCGCGTAAAGAATCGTACCGCCACCCACGCCATTGAAATTGACCACGTTGATGGGAGATTCGTCATTGTTGATCGGGTAGTCCGTTTCCAGACCCCGGACATTGGGATTGATGTTGTAGGGGCCGAACTGCTGGCTTTCCCAATCTTTCTTGGCGGATGGATAGTCTGACGGGTTGGTCCAATCGCCCTGCTCGAAGCAGACTATTCGCATGCGCGTCTCGGCGAGACTCCATGCCACGGCGGCACCGGAAGCCCCGGCACCCACTATCAGCACATCGACCGCATCATCGTCCGAAGATCTCGCCATCTCCTCACCTCTTTCTTCCTATTACTCACTAGTCCGCGTCAACCTCCGGCCCCGGACCCATCGCGCCGCCGGGTACCACCGTCATCATTGTGGCTGCGGTGCATAGAACGGCGTCCTGCGCGACACGTCGTGGTCCAGAATGGTCAGGCGCTCCATCAGTCTGTGGTGCGGCCAGAAATCAGCGCTGGCACTGTGCAACACGGCCCGGTTGTCCCACATCGCGATGGAGCCTGCCTCCCAGCGAAAGCGGCAGGTGTACTCCAGCCGCCCTTCCTGGTGTTTCATCTCCAGCAGTAATGCCCGTTCTTCGTCCTCGGGTATGCCGTGCTCCTCGGCGAGACCGCGTACAAAGCCCTGCTGCACGTACAGCGTTGTGCGGCCGGTCTCGGGATGCGTGCGAGCGACAGGATGCTTTGCTACTGGGGTTTTGCCGTCCATCTGGTGGATCACCGCCCCCACGTGAACGGCGGCGAGATGCTCCACTCGCTTTTTCGTTTCCTTCGGCAGACCTTCCCACATGCTGTAGCAGTCACAGAAGCAGGTGTCCCCGCCAATGGGTGGCGCTTCGCGGCACATCAGGACCGAAGCCATCGGAGGACGCTGCTGCCAGGTCGCGTCGCTGTGCCAATTGGACGCCGCGCCAGGCACCTTCTCATCAGAGGTCAGGACCAACATGTCCGGGAATCCCGGAACGTCGATCGGGTGGCTCAGATCATGCGGTGAATTCGGCACATGCTCCCGCTCTCCGTAGCGTGAGCCCACCTCGCCAAAGTGTTGCGCGAACGCGACCATCTGCTCTCTCGAAAGATGGCCCTGGTTGCGAAACATGATCACGCGACGCTCCAGCCAGAGCTCACGCAGGAAGCTCACCATTTCCGGATTGTTGAGATCCGTTGCGAGATCAATGCCGTGGACCACGGTGCCGATGCTCGGCTGCAGGGGCTCGAGCTTCAAATCGACCCCGCCGACGGTCGCAGGCTTGTAGTAGACCGACCCGAAGTTGCCGGCCACGAGATCGGCGTCCTGAGCGAGGATGCCCTTCACCATTTCACGCCGGCTCTTCGCGCCCGGATAGCGGGACGCGGCCACTGCGCCCAGTGGGTTGGAGCGTGACGGTGGCTTGTCTGCGTTTGCACGCTCGGAGCGGCTGGCGTAAACCAGATTTTCCGTCAGATCTGGCGTATGTGATTGTGCGATGTTGCCGTCCTCCGTTTCACCCTGGCTGTCGTGTTGGATTCTATTCATCCTGAAGAAGGAACTGAATGTCGGCCCTCAAGCCAGGATCTTAATCCGACCTCCATCGATCATCCGATGGCGCCGTTCGCCACCGCATCCGCAATCTCTTCGTCGGACATGCCGAGCAGCGTCTGCAACACCTCGACACTATGTTCGCCGATGAGCGGCGCCGCCGTGCGCGGGCCACCGTCGTAACCCTTGATGTGGAATTGGTGGCCAGCATACGGAATGTTGCCCATCTCTCCGTGATCGAGGTATCGATAAAAGCCTCTGTGTTCGTACTGAGGATCACGCAACAGATCACTGCTCCGCTGAACCTCACCCGCCGGCACGCCCACGGCGCGAAGCGCGTTCGCGACCACCGTCTTGTCACGCGTTTCGGTCCAGCGGGATAGCTCGCGATCGATGGCGTCGCGTTGCACTAAACGCCCCGCGCAGGTCGCCAAACCTGGGTCGTTTGCCCACGCGGGTTCACCCATGGCCTTCACCAGGGCTAACCATTGGTCATCGTGCTCGATCGCGATCGCGCACCACTGATCATCGCCGGCGCACGGATAGACGTTGTGCGGCGCAGCGTCACGGGCATGGTTCCCCATCCTCGTGGCGAGATGTTCGCTGACCTGATAGTCGAGAATCTCCGGCGCGAGAAAGTGCAATGACATCTCGAACTGAGCTGCGTCCAAGTACTGTCCCCGGCCAGTGCGACGCCGATAGTCCAATGCCGACAGCAGTGTCGCGATCAGGAAACGCGGCGCGATGGTATCGGTGTAAGCGACCCAGGGCCCCGATGGCGGCAGATCATCCCACCCGGTCACCTCATAGAATCCGGCCATCGCGCCGGCGTGATATCCGTACCCTGCCATCGACGCCGACGGCCCCGTTTGCCCCATCAAACAGGTGCTGACCATCACGATGTCCGGGTTCAGACTCGTCGCAACCTCGTAGCCGAGACCGAGGCCCTCAACGGTGCCGGGCCGGAAACTCTCGATGTAGACGTCCGCCCACGCGATCAGGCGTTTGGCGATGGCAAGGGCGTCGTCTGATTTCAGGTTGAGCGCCAAACCGAGCTTCGATGTGTTGAAGTCGCCGAAGAACTGCGATCGATTCCAGCCGGGTTCGGCGTCCTTGAATGGAACGCCGCCTCGAAGCACATCCGGGCGCAATTCAGACTCGACGCGCACGACCGTGGCGCCGTGGTCAGCGAGACATCGAGCGGTGATCGGACCCACGCCCACCCAGGAGAAATCTGCAACCTTCAATCCTTCGAACGGCAAAGCCTCGGGTGCGGCACCGGGTTCGATGTGGTTTCGAGCTTTCGTCGAGGCGTTCTTACCGCCGACTTCGCGCCGAATCTCGTCTCCATGCTGATCAAGCTGCGGGGCCGGCCGGCGAACAGAGAGAGGGGTTCTGCTTGCCTTCGCGAACACGCCGGGCGTGCGCACTCGAGATCCGTTGGCCAATGTCGTTTCCTGCCAATAGTCGCGCACATCGAGATGCTCGAATGACAGAACGTCGGCCACCGAGTTGACGGGGGCAAAGCTCACGCCCAAGGCGAGGCCCATGTCATGCAACACCGTGCCGGGATGACGTCGACACAGCTCGGTATAGGCTTCGAGATCGCGCTCCCCGTATTCCGACAGCACAGGCCCTTCGTAGGTGGACCAATCGCGCGTGTGCCAGGTGTCGTCGGCAAGTCCCTCTTCGGTCATCCAATCCACGAGGGCAGGTAACATCGCGCGCGTGGGTGGCGCGACGACGTAGCCGTCAGCGCACTCGAACATCACCGGAAACCTGACCTGACCGGTCTGCGCCTCCGCACTCGCACGTTCGAAGTCGAATCCCTGAATCGCGGCCGCATCCATTGCATTCAGCATGGTCCAAGTCATTGCACACTGGGCTGAGACATCGACACACTGAGCTTCTCCCGTGACGCGCATCCGTGCATGGGCGACGAGGGCAGCGACTGCCGCCTCCACACCCGCGTGGCGCCATACCTGGTCCACGCTTATGCGCACTGGGGCCCGCTCGCGCACGCCCTGCAGTGCAACGGGTCCGCCCAACGCGGCGATGGTGAGGTCACTCGCGGGCCAATTCGCGGCCGGGCCATCGACGCCAAACGCAGAAACCTGAACGTAGACGATCCGCGAGTTCGCGTTGCGCAACGCGTCGAAACCGATGCCGTGGTGATCGAGTACCGATCCTGGGAACGAGTCCAGCACGAAATCGCTCTCGCGAATCAAGGCGAAGAGCGTGTCATTGTCCGCGGCTTGCGACAGATCGAGGACGATGGAGCGCTTGTTTCGATTGAACGCGGCGAATTGAAGGCTGCGCTCGGCCTCGGGACCATCCGTCAGCAACGGGCCGCGGGAACGGGCCGGCGAGCCCCCCGGGGGTTCGATCTGTATGACATCGGCACCCAGATCACCGAGCACCATCCCGGCGATCTCACCTCGCTCGTCTGTCAAATCGAGGACCCGATACGGTCCTAGCATGAGCTGATCAGTCATCTGGCCATGAGCCTCCAGCCGTGCCGCCTGTAATGGCCGCAACTCGTCGTTCGGCAATAGTGGGCACACATCTTTCTACACCAGGCGGACATAGGGAAATATCGCTCGAACCAGGCGCCCGCGGCTTCCTGGCGCCCGCGGCGGCTTCCTAAGCGCCCGCGGCGGCTTCCTAATGGAACCCGCTGATCAACAGACGGCGGTGCCCCGGGCGAACACGGCAACGGGCCGCGTCAGCACGTCGAGATCCGTTAGAGGATCGCCTTCAACCACCAACAGATCTGCTTCCAGTCCTGGCTTCACGGCGCCGGTCGTGTCCTGCAGTCCCAGCGCGAGCGCGCAGTCCGAGGTGGCCGCGCGCAATGTCTCGACGGGGGAGAGATCTGCGTAGTGTGCGAAGATCGGCAGCGCGGCGGCGAGTTGGTCGTGATAGACGTTGGGAATCCCGGCGTCGGTGGATGCAATCAGGCGCACGCCCGCTTCTCTCATCCGCCGGTAGTTGTCGCGAACCTTGGGCTCGAAATCTTCGCGTCCCATTAATCGCTTCCACCCGGAATTGATGGTGGGCGACACCCACAGGCCTCGCTCGGCGATGCGCGCGGCCGTGTCCGGATCGAAATCGGTTCCCGTGCCGTCGGGCCCTCGCCAGGAACAATGCTCGATGGTATCCACCCCGGCACGGCTTGCGTTTGTGATGCCGGCAGTGCCGTGGCAGTGCGCTGCTATCGGACGGCCATGGCGCTTTGCCTCTTCCACGATGGCCGTCAGGGTCTCGAGGTCGAACTGAGCCAACACCGGGTCGGAACCCACAGTGAGATTTCCCCCGGTCGCCATCACCTTGATGAGATCCACGTCGTGATCGATCTGACGTGCGATCACGGCAATGGCCTCGTCCAGACTCGAAGCCTCGCCGCCCCAGAAGTGGCAGTGGCCACGCGGCGAAGTGACCGGCTGGCCGGAACATAGAAGTCGGGGCCCTGGAAGCTCGCCGCTGCGAATGCGATCGCGCAACGCGAGCTCGAGCCATTCGCCGCCCCCAAGATCCCGGGCTGTGGTAATGCCGGCGCGCACCATGGCGGCAGCGCGCTCGGCAATGGCGGTGGTCGTGTCTTTGTGAGCCCCTTTGGACTGACCCTCCGCCGAGAGGATATCGGGATCGAGACACATGTGGACGTGGGCGTCGATCAGTCCCGGCAATAGGGTGAGCCCGCTCATGTCGCGGGTGTAGCGACCGGGTTTGCTGACCTCCCCCACCGCCTTTATCCGTCCATCGGCGATGGAGATGGCATCGGCCTCGAGATAGTCGTCCGAAATGCCATCCCAGATTCTGACGTTCGTCAGTGTCAATGCATGCGTGCTCATCAACGACGATGCTAGCAGATGGGCCGGCATGTTGAATCTTCTCCCACGGGCCTGACTGCTGACGCGATAAAGTACAATCGCCCGTCATTCGAAGCAGGCTGTGGCTCGAGGACTCACGATGGCGCAGGAGAAGAAACCCGATGCGGCCGTGCAGGAGCCGGTGAGGCGATTCGAGAGCAACGGCAGCCTGAGCATCGGCGGCAAGAAGCTCTCATATACAGCTACTGCGGCGTGGCAACCGCTGTTCGAGGGCGACAAGGAAAAGGCCGAAATCTTTCACACCTACTATCGCGTCGGACGACGTGATGCGGGTTCTCGTCCGCTGACGTTCGTGTTCAACGGCGGCCCGGGCGCTGCTTCGGCGTATCTGCACGTGGGGGCCATCGGCCCGCGCAGGATCGAGACCAACAAAGACGGAACGCTGCCGGCCTCGCCGGTGCGCCTGGTCGACAACGCCGAGACGTGGCTTGGGTTCACGGACCTCGTGTTCGTCGATCCGGTGGGCACGGGTCTCAGCCGGGCCAAACCCGAGGAGGACAAGGAAAAGGCTGATAAATCGGCGGGGCAGGAAACGTTCTACTGGGATGTCGCCAACGATCTGAGCGCATTGTGCGATTTCATCACGGGATTTCTGTCGCGCGAGAGTCGGTGGCGTTCGCCGATATTCCTGGCGGGGGAGAGCTATGGCGGCTATCGCGCCGCGCGGCTCGTGCGCCAGCTTCAGGATCAGGCGGGTGTCGGGTTGAGTGGGGCCATGTTGATCTCGCCTGCGTTGGAGTGGGATTCGCTGTTCTCGAGCCGCTTCAACGTCCTTGCCCGCGCTCTAGGGATTCCGTCATATGCAGCCGCCGCGCGCTTTCACGGGCGTTGCAGGGCGGCTAAACGAGGAGAGTCGTTGCCTGCTTTTCTCGAACGTGCCGAGGAGTATGCACTCGAGACATTCTTGCCCGCTGCGGCGCGCGGAGATGGGCGCCCGGACAAGGCGATGAAGGCGGCCTATGGCGAGCTCGCAGACTGGATCGGGCTCGACGTCGAAATCATCTCCAAGCACAGCGCGCGGGTGGGTATGAGAACCTTTGCCCGCGAGCTTTTGCGCGATCAGGACCTGGTGGTGGGGGTCTATGACGCTGCGGTGACCAGCCGCGATCCCCTGCCGATCACGGATTCGTTTGCGGGAGTCGACCCGACACTCGGCGGACTCAATCGGCTCTACACCGCGGGGGCGAACGCGCACATTCGCGAAGGCCTCGGCGTAGAGTCCGAGCGCAAGTATGAGCTACTGAACTTCACGGTGAACCGCGGATGGCAGTGGCGCGATCAGACGACGGGTTCGCCGGTGCCACCCGGGGCCACCGATGACCTGGCGGTAGGTCTCGCGATGAATCCATCGATGAAGCTGATGCTCGTGCATGGGATCTACGATCTCATCACACCGTATTTCGAGTCCAAGCATCTGGTACGTCATCTGCGACAGGACAGCCGGGGCGTTGCTGACATCGAGCTCAGAACTTATGAAGGCGGACACATGTTTTATATGTGGGAGAAGTCGCGCCGTGCTTTCACGGCCGACGCGAAGAAGCTGATCGCAGGCTGATTCGTCAGCGGCGCATCGATGCCGCTATCATGCTTTTCTCCTGTCCCAGGGGGAGAGATTTTCGTGTCCGAACGAGTTGGGCTGTTCGAGACCCTCTACACCGCGCGGGCGCTTCGACGTTTCAAGCCGGACGCCATTTCCGACGATGTGCTGTTTCAGATCATGGACGCGGCCATCCGCGCGCCCTCGGGACAAAACGCCCAGGATTGGCGCTTCATCGTCGTGCGAGAGACCCACGCGAAGCAGAAGCTGCAGGAGTGGTCAGCCACACCATGGCTTCGCTACTCGGCAAGATATGTCGAGCATCCTGAGCTGATCGACGAGCTGCCGCGGTCCCAGCGTCTGTCGCTGCGCAGCGTGGAGCACCTCGTCCACCACCTGGCCGAGGCGCCCGCAGTGATCGTGGTGCTGGGACTCAAAGGCCGCCATTCCACGCCGGGAGGGAGCGCATTTCCGGCGGTTCAGAATCTGTTGCTTGCCGCGCGGGGGCTTGGACTGGCAGGTTCCGTTTTCAATTTCCCCCTGTCTCACGAACCCGAGCTTCGAGAGATGCTGGCGGTGCCGGATAACAACGTCATCTACTGCCTGCTTCCTATCGGGTATCCCACCGACAAGCACGGTCCGCTGCGTCGCAAACCCGTCCGCGACGTGGTGTACATGGATCGCTTCGGCGAACGCTGGGGGTTTGCCGAGGATCAACCCGACGAGGGTTGGCAGGCGCGTTGGATCGACAACTGAGGCGCGTTGGCTGGGCTCACGAAATACAGCGTCGCAGGGTCTCGTCGAGGGACGTCAACTCGATCCCGAGACGTTTTACCGCGTCCGTCGGATCGATGTCGTCGTCATGGTCCAGAACACCCAACATCGCCCGGGTAATGGGCGGGTTGCCGGACACCCGCTCGAGCACGAGCGCCGCTGCGAGTCCGATGCCGAGCGGAACAGAGAAGGCATGGGGGGCGTTTCCGGTGAACTGGCCGGCGCGGCGTATCAACTGGTGCCGGGGCAGTGACTCTGGCCCGGCAAGATTCAGAATCACATCGTCGAGACCCGGACGTTCGAGTCCCTCACCGATCGCTGCGATGACGTCGCCCGCGTAGATCGGCTGCTCGCGGCTTTGTGTCCTGAGAAGCACGTTCACAGATGCCTGCGCCCGCCGTTTCAAGGCGGACGAGGCAAAGTCGTTCTCTCCCAGGACCATCGGCACTCTCAGAATCAGCGTCGGGGTCCGTGCCTCGAGGAGAGTTCGCTCCGCACGCGCCTTCGACGCCAGGCAGGGGTTTGGTGACGCAACGTCGGCACCGAGAATGCTCAGATACACGATTCTTTTCATCCCGCAAGCGTCGGCGGCGGCGCTGAGTGCGCGCGTCGTCGCTTCGTGTGCGTCCTCATAACGGCTTCGGCTGCTCTCCTTGATGATTCCGACGAGATGTACCGCATGCGTGGACTCCCTTGCCGCCTCCGTCAAAGCCTGGCTGTCGCGGTAGTCGAGGACACTGGTCTCGATGTCGGCAATGTCTGGGAGTTCCTCGAGCTGTCGGCGCGCGGGCTCCGATCTCACAACCGCATGCACGTGGTGCTCACCCGCGAGATGACTCACGAGCCGTCGCCCGAGATGGCCGTTGGCGCCGGTGACCAGCACGCGCGCTCGCTCGGTCATGGTGAAACCGCGAGTGGGGATGGGGGTCGCGCAGGTATCATCGGCGCTATGCAGCTCCTAACGTGGGCCAATCTGTTGAGCGCGCTGCGTCTCGCCGCGGCGCTTCCGTGTGCCTATGCCGTGAGCATCGGCAACCATTGGCTTGCCGCCGCGCTCTTTGTCGTCGCGGTCGTAACCGATGTCGCAGATGGTAGGGTGGCGCGCTGGCGTGGGGAAGTCTCACACTTTGGCGGGCTGCTCGATCATTCGAGCGATGCGATCTTCGTGTCGGTGACACTCGCTGCGCTTGCGGCAAGCGGGGGTGTTCCCGCATTGCTTCCAGTGCTCGTCATCATCTCGTTTGTGCAGTACACCCTCGACTCGCGGGCGCTGACGGGTCAAGCGTTGCGCGCGAGCCGCCTGGGACGATGGAACGGTATCGGATACTTCGTCTTGGCCGGTGTGCCTATCATTCGAGATGCATTGGATCTCGTGTGGCCGCCATCGGCGTGGGTGATGGCCGCAGGCTGGTTGCTCGTCGTGTCGACTTTGATTTCGATGGCCGATCGAGGACATGCTTTTCTGCGTTCACGGCGCTCGAAGGATCGCACAACGGTGGAAGACTGAAAGGGCTGCTCCCACAAGGATCCGTTGCTCTGGCGCGCTCCTATGCCGCCACCTCGTCGAACAGCTCCCGATTTGCCTTCGGCAGAAAAAGCACACCGATCAGTGCGTTGAAGCTCACGAAGAACGTGTGCATGACGAGACTGAAGGCGCCGACCTCGGGATATTCCGGAAACAGCACCGCCCACAGCACCAGCGCGCCGGCGTGAAACGGAAGCGGTAGCGCAGCGGCGAGGAAAATCACCGGCAAAAACGCGAGCATCTGCACCATCGTCACGGGCACGTTGAATAGATCCAGTGCCACGGTATAGACGAAGATGGCACCCAGAAGGTTGGGTGCCTTGAACGCAATGACCAGAAGATATTGCAGTGGCGTCGCGCGGCGAAACGCACTCAGAAGCGGTTGATCTCTCAAGCGCCAGGTGCCGAGCCGACCGGAAAAGAAGAGTAGGTGCAAAGGCGCGTAGATCAGTGCTGCGAGGTACACCGCGGGAAGGATCTGGTGCAGCGGAAGCGCGGTGGAAGCCTGCTCCACGACGTCGTAGCGGGAAAACACGCCGACGGCGGAGAACATGAGCAACTGATAGATCTCCATCAATGCAAGGAGAATCATGCTCGAGATGGCTTCGAACCCGGGCACGTCGTAGCGTCGATAGAGGTAGAGCGACATGGCGCCCTTGCCCACCTGTTCGTTGATGAGGGACAGGATGTAGGCGCTTGCCCGGATCGGCAGCACATCGGTGAAGCGGATCTCGCTTGCATTGAACCATCGAATCACCCGCCAGGTGGCGTGAGCGTCCACGAGAAAGAAGAACACCGAATACGGAATCATCAGCGCAAGCCACAGCAGCCAGTTCGCCTCCTGGAAAAACTCGCTCAGATAGGCAATTGGCGTTAGGCCCTCGCGCTGGGCGGCCTCACCGATGCGTCCGTAGACGAGATAGAAGCACCCCGCTGCGATCAGCCAGCTGAGAAGCCGAAACAGGTGCGGCACCCACCGCGATTTCTCCGGCTCGCTATTCATCAGCGGCCCATTTCATGCCTGGCTGCAAGCTATTGACTCCTCTGTGCGATCTGCACATTGTGGCCCGACACGCACCACAACACACCTCAACCGGCGATGGCCCTCACGACACTCCCGAACACCGCCGGTCACGCCACCATCATCGAGTGCTTCGAGCGAGACGGTGCCGTGATCGTCGAAAATCTGATCTCGGATGCTACGCTGGTCGCGTTGCGTGAAGGTATCAGCAAGCGCCAGCGTGGGGTCGAGCCCGGCTCGCGCTCCGAAAGCGAGCTCTGGCGGATCTTCCACGGCGCGAACACGATCCGTTTTACCGAGCTCGGGAAAGTGAGTCCGGCGTTCTACGAGGTCCTCGACAACGAGATCTTCGCGCGGGTAGCGGATGAGTTGCTTCTGCCGCTGTGCGGCTCGTACTGGCTCAATACGGGCCAGGCCATGCTGATTGGGCCCGGGGAGCCTGCGCAGTTTCTGCATCGCGACTGTGGTAACTGGGGAGAGCTTTGCGGTCGGCTTTGGCCCGATTGCCCGGAGGTGACCGTCAGTACCCTGATCGCACTCGAGGACGTGACCGAGGAGCGGGGCGCCACACGCGTGATTCCCGGAAGTCATCTGTGGGAAGACTATGAACGTCGCGGACATCCGGAGGATACGGTCCCGGCGGAAATGGCCGCGGGAAGCGGGCTCCTTTACAGCGGAAAGGTGATTCACGGCGCGGGCGCCAATCGCACCCAAGATCAATGGCGCCTGGTGGTGCACATGAGTGTGGTGGTGGGATGGCTCACGCCGGAGGAGGCGAGTCCGCTCGAGTACACGGCCGAGGACATCCGCGATCTGTCGGAGCGGGTGCAACGGCTGCTCGGCTTCAGATCTTACGATCCGGCGCCCCATCCGAGCGGACGCTTGTGGCTTCGCAACTTCGATGCCCTCGAGCTGAATGGGCGCGAATAGATGCGAGTGGGCGTGACCGCCAGTGGGCGTAAACGACATTAGACGCCGATAGACGCCGATAAAATGATGCGCTTGCAATGAAGGTCCTGGTCACCGGCCACAGGGGTCGGATCGGTCACGTGGTCGAGGAAGTGCTCGTTGATGCCGGCCACGACGTTCGCGGATACGACATTCAAGACGGGGATGACATCCTCGACTTCGATGCATTGGCGGAAGCCGCGAAGGGTTGTCGATTCGTCGTTCACCTTGCGGCGCTCCTGCGTAGCGACAGCGATGCCGTGATGCTGGGAGGCAATGTCACCGGCACGTGGAACGTGTTGAAGGCCGCCGAGGCTGCGAAGGTGCAGCGCGTGGTTTCGTTCAGCAGCGTCAATGCGATCGGCATCTTCCTGGGAGAGCGTTCTCCGGATTATTTCCCCATCGACGCTGCACACCCGTGCTATCCATCGCGTCCGTATGGCATGTCGAAATTCATCGGCGAGAGCATGTGCGAGGTGTTCACGCGCCGCACGGGCATTTCCACAATCTGCATTCGCCCGCCTGCGGTTTGGAGCGCAGAGCGCATCGATGCGATACGCACGGAACGCAAGCGAGACGAGTCTCGGGAATGGACTCCTTATTGGGAGTACGGCTGCTTTGTGCACGTGCATGACCTGGCGCGGGCGGTTGCGTGCGCTTTGCAGTGTGACGATCCGGGTCACGTGCGCCTCGTGGTCTGCGCGGACGACATCTCCTCCGAACGTTTGACGGCGCTCGAGCTTGGCGCGCGGCTCGAACCCGACGTTCCTTGGCGAGATAGAGCACCGCATGAACGCGAGCCGTACCGAACGATGGTCGACAACTCCTCGGCCAAGGAAATTCTCGATTGGCAACCATCGTATCGTTGGCGAGCGACTTGATAACATGGCGTGAGCGGGAGGTGAAGTGGCGGACACAGCAGGCTCTTCTTGGGGAGAATTCGAGACGGCGTCACCGGCTCTCGCTGGGACGGGATTGCGGCTGCTCTATCAGGGGTCCGACCTGGCATCAGCGTTTCTTGCGACGGTAGCTCCCGATGGCGGCCCCCGGGTGCACCCCGTCTTTCCGGTCGTATCAGGCGGGCAGTTGTGGTTATTCATCGTCAACATGTCGCCCAAGTATCGTGATCTGGTCCGAAACGGACGCTTCGCGCTTCACTCGTTCCCCCTACCGGAAGGTGGTGAGGAGTTCTACGTGCGTGGTCGTGCCGAACACATTGTGGATGCGGCAGCTAAGAAGGAGGTCGTGGCAGCGACCGACGGGCGCCAAGGGAATTTGGACTTCGAAGCGCTATTCCGATGCACGCTGCAAAGCGTCTTGCACACGAAGTGGAAGGACTGGGGTACCAAATCGACCTGGCCGAGCTATACGAAGTGGCGGGCGTAGCACCCTCTAACTCGTGACGTTGTCCATCGCGCGGGT
>JAPULC010000237.1 GCA_027295305.1 Gammaproteobacteria bacterium | reverse complement strand
GCCTTGCACCATTTCATTTCTCTATCTATGCCCCGCGGCGGGGTCTGACTCCTCTTTCTCACCTATGCAAGAAAGAGGGGACAGTCCCTAAAGGGACAGTCCCCTAGATACCCTTGGTCAGCTCCTGATTGCGTTTTGCCCGATCGATGGGGGCAATCTGTCGCTCGCCCGATTTCAGCTGCGCGCCGCTGCTCGACCCGCCCCCCGGCTTGGTGTGCACGGCGACCACGTGATTGGTATAGCCCTGAAGATCCTGCGCCTGGTTGATGTAGTGTTTGGTCATGCGCAGCTGAAACAGGCTGTTCTCTGCCACGCGCGCGGCGTAGGCCATGGTTTCGCGATCAAGTTCCTCACGGGTCGCAAACACCCGGTTCACGAATCCGAGATCACGCGCTTCGTTCGCACTGATGAAGCGCGGTTCAAACAGAATTTCCTTGGCTTTGCGAATCCCGACGTCCCACGGCATGGAGAAGTACTGGAGGTTCGATCCGAGAAACTCCGCATCCTCTGAGGCGAAGATCATGTCCATGGTGGTGGCCAGCATCCAGCCGCCCCAGATGCACTTGCCGTGCACCTCGGCGATGGTGGGCTTCGGGAGGTTGCGCCAGCGCAGCCCGTGCTCCATGTAGAGATACCAGCTGCGCTCGAATACCCCTCGGGTCCCGCTGGGAAACGGACGCTTCGCATCGTCTTCGAGCTTGGCTGGCGTGCCCAGATCGTGCCCCCCGGAGAAGTGCGGGCCTTCGGCACGCAGCACGATGACACCGATGTCGTCATCTTCGCAAGCCGTGCCGAATGCGTGATCCAGCTCCTCGATGGTAATGCGCCCAATAGGATTGCGGTAGTCGGGCCGCGCCAGGGTCACTCGCGCAACGCGACCCACCTGCTCGACTTGAATCTCGCGATAGTCCATCTATTTCTCCCCTGCAATTGCGCCCGGATGATAGCCCCAACTGGACTTGCCGGTGCCACTGAGTAGATTATGCGGGTTCGCCTAAGGGAGGGAGTCAACATGGCAGAGCAAGCCGTTACCTATGTCACCCCGGAGATGGAGGAGGCCAAGAACAAGTGGAGCGAATCACGCAGCTCGCTGCCCATCTCCGCTTCCGACATCCGCAAGTGGGCCATTGCGACGTTTTGGCCCGAGACCGCGCCACGTATCTACTGGGACGAAGAGTACGCCAAGACCACGAAGTGGGGCGGCATCATCGCACCACGTGACTTCAACCCATTCGCGTGGCCGGTGGAGCGCACGCGCGCCCGCGGCGGACCCGCTCCCGGCAAACGTGCCGACGGGAAGCCGCTCACGGGTATGAACGGGGGGCAGACCGATACGTATGGCACACCCATGCGCCCGGGCGATGTGGTCACCGCGCGCAGCCGCCTCGTCGACTGGAACGAACGCGAAGGCAGGCTCGGACACACGCTCTTCACCTACACGGAGCTCGAGTGGCGCAATCAGGACGACGAGGTCATTCGCAAGCGCATCTCCATCGGGATTCGCTACTGATCGCCCCGGCCGAGCCGGGAACAAACGGAGAAATCGAGTCATGACAGTCAATGTGTACTTCGACGACGTGAACGTCGGCGACGAGATGCCGGATTGGTCGCGCAAGACGCACTTCATGGAATGGAACCGCTACGCAGCCGTGAACGACGAGTTCGTTCCCTTCCACATGGACGACGAGGCCGGCCATCGCGCCGGTAACGAGCAAGGCGCGTTCGGCATGGGTAATCTACGCTACGCCTACATCGTCAATGCGCTGCAGGATTGGATCGGCGACGAGGTGGAAATCCGCGAGGTCGGTTGCCAGTATCGCTCCATCAATCAGAAGAACGACGTCCTCACCGTAAAGGGCACGGTCAAGGAAAAGAAGGTCGAGGAAGGGGAGAATCGCGTGGTGCTGGAGATGAACGTGGTGAACCAGGAAGGTGGCGCCACCTGCCCGGGACACGCCATCGTGGTGCTGCCGGGTAAGTGACCTTGTTGTAGGAGCGGCTGTTCGCGCAGCTCGGATCCGCGGGGCGATGCAGTTCGTAGGAGCGGCTTCTAGCCGCGATTCCAACGGACCCGCGCGATGCAGCAATCGCGGCTGGAAGCCGCTCCTACGGGAAAACATCGTTCTGGAGGAAACTTGACGACACCTGCACTTTACGACGCGGCATCGCTGGATGTTCGCGTCGGTCTCGCCGAGGCACACCGCGCTGCGCTCGAGCACTTCGCGAAGCCGGGCACCTGGTGGACCGCGAACGAGCGCCTCGAGATCTTCCGTGAGTCGCGCCAAGCCCTAGAGTGCGAACTCTGCGAGAAGCGCAAGCTTTCGCTTTCGCCTTATGGTGTGGACGGAAGTCACGACAGCCTCGGCAATCTCGATGATCACACGGTCGAAGCGGTCCACCGCATGCGAACCGATCCGGGGCGGCTGACGAAGACCTGGTTCGACGCGATCTCCGCGCAGATGGACGCCGGCCCTTACGTAGAGTTGATAGCCGTGGTATCGGTGTCGGTGATCATCGACACCTTCACCGAGTCGTTAGGGCTCGCATTTCTCGGGCTTCCACCGCCCGCCGAAGGTGAGCCGAGCCGCAAAACCTTTGATCAGGCCGCCGAAGATGGCGCGTGGGTGGCGATCACCAAGCCGAACCCGCAGACGCGCGCAAACATTGTGCGTGCGCTTGGATTGATACCTCCGGAGCAGGAGAATTTCTGGCAGGTATTCACACACCACTATCTTTCTCCGGACGGACGCGCCATCGCGCAGCCACAGATCGAGCTCATGGCAGCGCGAACATCGGCCTTGAATCAGTGCTTCTACTGAACCGCCTATCACACGACGCGGCTCCGTGAGAGCAGCAAATCTCCAGATAACAGCGCCAACCTACTGTCCGTTACAGATGCTCGCCTGAAATCAGAAACCGGTGTCGCCCAAGGCGACTATCTTCTGCGCTTGACCGACGCGGTGATCGGCAGGGATCTCTCCGCACTCGCGGCGCTGCGTTCGGAAGGCCTCGAATGCGTCGGCAACGATGGCCTGGTGGACGCAATCGCCGTGGCGTCAGGATTCAGCGGTATCAATCGGGTTGCCGACGCCACCGGGACGGTGCTGGACGATCACATGGTCGACGCGAGCGAGGATTTCCGCGAAGCCACGGGCATCAATCGTTTCCTGGAGGTTCCGAGCTAGTCGGGTCGGGTTCCGGGGATGGTCTCGCGCCAGAAACGCCGTACGCGGAGTTTCTGGACTGTCGGGTCATTGCAGTCGGCAAGCACCAACAATAATCTGGTTCGAACTTCCGAGCACCGCGGTCACGTATATGGCGAAGCAGCGAGAGCGGCTCGACCCGCAAGTCTTCAATCTCCCGGTGGAGCGGATGTCTGCTGGATACTACAGCGACAAGTACTTCGAACGGACGCGGGAGGTGCTGGTCGCTGACGGGCATCATCCCATTGTCTTGATGCAGATCTTCAGCAAGAGCCACGGTTATCTCGGCGGGGTGGACGAGGCCATCGCCATACTCAAATTGTGCTCGTTCGGCTGGGAAGAGCTGGAGGTCCGCGCACTCTATGACGGCGATGCCATGGAGCCCTGGGAGACCGTGATGACGATTCGGGGACCGTTTCAGCTCTTCGCCCACCTCGAGACGCTCTATCTCGGCGTGCTCGCCCGGCGCACGCGCGTGTCCACCAACACCCGCCGAGTCGTCGACGCCGCCAAGCCGAAGGAGGTGATGTTTTTTCCCGCACGCTTCGATCACTGGCTGGTGCAGACCGGTGACGGCTACGCGGCCCACGTCGCCGGCGCAATTGGCGTGTCCACCGACGCACAGGCCTCATGGTGGGGCGGCTCGGGGATCGGCACGGTTCCCCACGCCATCATCGCTGCCTATGGGGGCGACACGGTGCTTGCCGCACAGAAGTTCGCGGACAACATTCCCGACGACGTACGGCTCGTCTGCCTAGTGGACTTCGAGAACGATTGCGTCGGGACTTCACTCGCCGTGGCGCGGGCACTCGGCAAGCGTCTCTTCGGCGTGCGCCTGGATACCTCAGGCACCCTGGTGGATAGCTCGGTCATCGACCAGATGGGCCAGTTCGATCCCCGTGGAGTGAACCCTCAGCTCGTCTGGAACGTGCGCAACGCGTTGGACGCCGAAGGTTTTCAGGACGTTCGGATCGTCGCCTCCGGCGGATTCACGGTAGACAAAATCCGCGCGTTCGAAGACACGGGCGTGCCGGTGGATTCTTACGGCGTCGGCTCGTCGTTGTTCCGCGGTCAGGGGGAATTCGATTTCACCGCGGACATCGTCGAGATGGACGGCAAGCCGTGTGCGAAGGTCGGCCGTCGCTACCGGCCCAACGATCGCCTGGAGCAGGTGGAATAGGATGGCCCGTTCGACAAAGCTCACGGCAGGCAGCCTGATCTTTTGGGACGTGGACACGCAATTCGATTTCATCCACCCCGACGGCAAGCTCTATGTCGGCGGCGCGGAGTCCATCATTGAGAACCTGAGGCGGCTCACGGATCACGCGCACGCGCACGGCATCCGCATTGTCGCGAGCGCCGACGATCACGTGATGAGCGACGATGAGATCTCGACGGATCCCGACTTCGAGACCACGTATCCCCCGCACTGCATACACGGCACTCCCGGACAGGCAAAAATCAAGGAGACGACGCTGAGAGAGCCGCTGGTGATCGAGCCATCGTTGCTCGATGACGTTGCCGGGAAGGTCCAATCGCACGATGGCGACATACTGATCCACAAGCGCTTCTTCGATGTCTTCACCAACGAGAACACGAACAAGATCATCGATGTACTCTCGCCGGATGAGATCGTGCTTTACGGCGTGGCGCTAGACGTGTGCAACCGCTTCGCCGTGGAAGGGATTCTCGCGCGTCGCACCGATATACACATCTCGGTTGTCACCGATGCAGTCAAGGCCATCGACCGGGCGCGCGGCGACGCGCTGTTAAAAGATTGGTCGACACGAGGCGTCGGCCTCATCGACACCGCCGCCGCACTGGAGCGAATCTGACCCCTTATCGAATCGACAAAACGAAGCAGCAAGATAGGAGAGACACACATGGCAGCCATTTCGCCAGCCGACGGCCCGGTCGCAGTGACGGGCGCGAGCGGATACATCGGCTCCTGGGCCGTTCACGACCTCATGGAACAGGGTTATGAGGTACGCGCATGCGTTCGCGACCCGAGTAATACAGAAAAGGTCGACCACCTGCTAGCGATGAACGACCGCGATCTCGGGGGACACGTCGAGCTCCACGCGGGGGATCTGTTCGACCGCGGGAGCTACGACGATGCCTTCAAAGGCAGCTGTGCGGTCATGCATATCGGGGCAACCGTCGGATACAACCAGGAGACACCGCAGCAAGTCTACGACGGCTGCTTCACCGAAGTTGAACACCTGATCGAATCCACAAAGAAAGCGGGAACCGTGAAACGCTTCGTGTTCACGAGCTCCTTTGCCGCGGTGGGGCACCCAAGCCCCGAGGGTTACGTTTTCACGGAGAAAGATTGGTGCGACGACAACCGCGATCCGGACCGTTGGTCGGACGAGCACATTGCCGAGAACCGCGACATTGCGTATGCGATGGCCAAGGCAAGAGCCGAGAAAATGATATACGCCATGGCGCAGGAGGACGGCGGCTTCGAGGCCATGGCGATCCTGCCACTGCACGTGATCGGTCCGTTGATGTGCGCCAACCACGATCAGGGATGGAGCTGGCAGAACTGCATCAAGTACATGCTCCTGGGCAAGCCCTATAGAAAGTCCAAGGGCGGCAGGATGTTGTGGAACAACGTTGACGTGCGCGACGTTGGCAAGGCGCACCGGCTTTGCGCGGAAAGCGCCGTTGCCAACAACGCTTCGCGTTACATTCTCTCGGCGAGTGATCGCACGGGCGAGCTCTTTACATGGGAATTACAGGCCAAGTTGAAGAGCTTGTTCCCGGCCATCGAAGACATTGGTGGGGAGCACATGGAAGAAGGCAAACCCAAGGAGAAGACCTACGATTCCCCCCGCTCGTATTGCACACTTGCCCAGGAAGAACTCGGGCTGACGCCGTATTCGATCGACGAAACCCTCAGGGCCACCGTCGACTCGTACATTGAACTCGGCCTTCTCGCACAATGATCGGTAACGACAGAAGGTTCTCGTCAGAAGCGCACGCTGTGAACGAGAACGACAGGAGGAACCCATGACAGTCCCGGAACTGGACCCGGAAAAAGTACAACACTACGCAGAGTTGGTTGCAGCCTCGGCCCAGCAGAGCATGAATTGCGCGCTGAGCTTCGTCGGCGAGCAACTGGGTTGTACAGCGCACTGAAGGAAATCGGGCCATGGATGGTGGGAGAGTTGAAGCGGCAAAGGACGTTTCCTTCAGCTGGTCTGCCGCATCTCGGGCGATAGGCTGGAGTTGCTAACACGTTTTCCCCTCGATACAGTTTCTGCATCTTGTTGCAAGTGTTTGTTCCATGAGTACGTCCCCCACACCCACCACGACAAGCGGCATGGCCACTA
>JAPULC010000236.1 GCA_027295305.1 Gammaproteobacteria bacterium | reverse complement strand
ATACGGCAATTATGGGATTCGGCGAAGTTGACTTCTTTCTGACAGGGCTCCGATTTGACCGAACGCGGTGTGATAAACATCAGAAACAGCGCGCAATCGTTAATCGCAGTCGCCAATTCCTCGCGCCACGATGACCCCGGCGAGATGCCCTCGTCGTACCAGATGTTGAAGCCCTGTTCGCGCAGCCTGACGAGTTCGGGATACACGGCTTCCGCATCGGCGTGAGCGTAGCTCACAAAGATGTACGCTGCATCGCCTTGGTAGGCAGGAAAGGGACGCTCCATGGTAACGAGGATAATCCGAATCAAAGTGCTATTCGAGTACCGGGCTACCGATGCGCTTGTTCGAACTCTCGTCGCACGCGCGAGTATACGAATGAGTCCTTGGGGTCGTCTCCAAATCCAGAGGCACGAAGGATGCCTTCGCGCACGAAGTCGCAACGCTCAGCTACTTTCCACGACGCGATGTTTCCGCAAGAAATCGTCAATTGGTGCCGAACGATATGAGGCCGCTCGACGAAAAGCCTATCGGAAAGAAGTTTGAGTGCGGCAGAAGCGTAGCCCTTACCCCACTCGCGCCTATCGTGGATGACGTAGCCAAGCTCGTAGCCGTGGATGCAAGGTCCGGAGCGAAAGAACTGAATCGTGCCTTTGAGCCCCCCGCTATCGATTGCAATCGCGCCGGCGTCTTGTTGCCAGAATCCAGTGGACGCAAACAGAGCGCCCAGCCTTTCGAGGTCGTCGCCGGGTTCGTCTATCGTCACCGAATAGGGCTCCCTCGCGATCGCAGGGAGGTCTGTTCGCTCTATGCTTCGTATTCGAACCATTCCATATGATTAACGATTCCCTCGTCCTCAGCAATTCCAAGCGTGAGACGTTGGCTCTGAGGGAAAGATGGGTGTCCTGAATCGACCCGCGTCTGTTAGGTGCTTCCTCCTGACCTCAGGTAGGGTGGCTACATGGGACGCAAGTGGCCGGTAAGCGGCACGAGAATATCGCCAGTGTCACTGGCGTCGTACTACGTCGGATCGCGGATAAGCCCTCCCGCCTACCCAGCGGGGACGGTAACTGGCGCCCCTTGATGCTTAACGAAAAACACAAGAATCTTGGCCGGCTCAGTTGTGCTTGCGTTCATCGAGACGGCATGAATATCTTCGGGCGTCTCATAGAAGATCTGCCCCGGACCTAGCACGACCCTCTCTTCCCCTTCTACCTGCATGACGACGGAACCCTCCAGCACGAATACAAACGTATGCGCATTGTGTCGGTGCGCCGCAGACGAAACCCCTGGCGGGTAGTCGACGATGACCATCAGGCCTTCTCTACCTTCAATGTCGTCTAGATCTGTCTGAAAGAGCGGCGTAACGCTCGTCTCTTGTGCCGACAAGGACATCGCAAAAAAGCAGATGGTGACCGACATTAGTGTTCTCATAGAATTCATTTGTGCACCCTGATCTCGCTACGATACTGCCAAAGAGAAAGCCATCCTACCGTGAGTCGAACGCCCGCTCTCAGCCCAATTCCAGACACTCAGAACATGCTAATTTCCGGCAGCCTCCACACCGAGCACAACGTCCCTGGCATCGCCGTAGACTTTGAGCCATGTCTGGCCATTTCCTCCGTCTCCGGACGTATGTTCTCGACATCCTCATAAGGCATGCCCCGCGCAGGATTCCAGTCCGGGAACTTGCTCTTCATGTGCAGGTGCTGGACGCCTCCCGACGCCACATCGTCGTCTTCTGGGAGAAAAAGGGGACAGTCCCCAAGGGGGACAGTCCCCCTCACACCGATGCAACCTCTTCGTCCTCGAACAAGGGCTTCGACAGCTCGTCCCAATCCGTGGGGCCGTCGTCGGGATAGGATTCGAACTCGAGCAATCCGATTTCCTCGAACTTCGGTCGAATTTCGTCCGTCAGAAGCCCGATGCGCTTCAGATTCGGCACCACACGCGCAAAGATCAGATTGCGGAATTTCTGCCGTTGGGGTCCTCCGCTGGCAATTTGATAAGCCTCCTCGACAGGCCAGCCGAAATGACGATAAACATCGGTGGCGATCAAGCGGTCGCGCATGATCACGCAGGCTTCAAAGGCAAAGCGCGCGCGCTCCTCGCGTTCCTCCGGCGAGAGCTGGTTGCAGAATTCTTCGAGATAGTTGACTCCAAAGGTGACGTGGCGGGCCTCGTCGCGAATCACCATGTGCACGATCTGCTTCAGCACAGGGTCCTGGGTGCCGTTCTTGATGGTATTGAACGCAGCCAGCGCCAATCCCTCGATGATGATCTGCATGCCGATGAATTTCAGGTCCCAACGCGGATCCGTGAGGATCTTGTCGAGGAGCGCCTTCAGACTCCGCGTGATGGGATACATCAGACCCACCTTGGTCTGCAGGTACTTGTTGAACACCTCCACGTGGCGGGCCTCGTCAAAGGTCTGAGAAGCCGCGTACAACTTTGCGTTGAAGCTCGGCGCACAGGACACGAGCTGCGAGGCCACCAGCAGTGCCCCCTGCTCGCCGTGCAGAAACTGCGACAGTATCCAGCCATGCTGATGCCGACCCACCTCGATGACCTGGTCGGCGTCCATAGCCTGGTATGGCGCGAAGTCCGCGAACGGGCTGTTCTTGCGATTCTCGGCCACCATCGCGCGCTGCTCGTCTGTGATCGACGGGCGGTTTTGCCAATCCGGGGTAGCATCCCAAGGAATGTCCACCTCGACGTTCCAGTTCAGCTGCTTGCCGAGCTCGTAGAGCTTCTTGATGCGATCGTCCTGAACCGTGTAATCCCAGTTGTAGGCACCGGTGAGGGGCGTCTGGAAGATTTCCGCGAGATGCTCGACACCCTCGTGGGTCAGCTCGAGATCATCAGTCGGCGTTTCGGGCTCTTCACCCGAAAACGCGCGAAGGTCCCGGGGTGTCTCGATGTAGCTGATGGCCATGCGGGCTCCTGGTCGTGCCGTGTTGACTAAACATGAGCCGATGCTCATATTAGGCCGGCGAATATATGAGGATGGCCTCACGTTGTCAAAGCCCGAATCACTCGCTCAGGCGAGAACCGAAGCGGCGCCCGCGGCTCGGCGTCAACCCACTCAGGAGCGTGGTCGCAATCGCGTGGCTGTGCTGCTCGCCGCCACCGGTGAACTGCTCGAAGAAGTCGGCTACGAAGCGGTCACCACCAAGGCCATCGCCGCCCGCGCGCACACATCCATCGGCTCCTTCTATCAGTTCTTCCCCAACAAGGACGCCGCCGTATCCATGCTCGTGGAGGGCTATCGGCAGCGCATCCGAGAGTTTCTGTTCGACTCGTTCGATCGCGGCGGACTCGCGCGTGACGGAATCACGGTGGGCCGGGTGGCGGAAGTCATCGATGGTCTCGGAAACATCTACAGAAGCCTCCCCGGGTTTCGCGGCGTGTGGTTCGGGCGTTTGAACGAGGGGCCCCTGAAAGAGCAGGCCGCGTCTTTGCGTCGCGAGATCATTGACTCACTCGACGAACTCCTCGCCACTGCGTTTCCGGAAGTGAGCGCGGAGACGCGCCGTCGATCCGTTTCCATGGTGGTGGAAACCGCAAAGCTACTGCTCGCCGAAGCCGGTCACGATGACGACAGGGGTTCGACCGTCCGCGAAGAGCTGCATCGGATGCTCGGCCTGTATCTTGCGGATCGATTCCATCCAGCGCAGCGTAGTGC
>JAPULC010000235.1 GCA_027295305.1 Gammaproteobacteria bacterium | reverse complement strand
ACGCAACCTTGATGGCCACAAGCCTCCCGTCGCAATGCCTTCCTTCGACCGGCGCACCCTGGGTACACTGCCAACATCCCATTGGAGAGACATCATGATCAAGCTATACGGTGCACCGCTGAGCAACTACTACAACATGGTGAAAACCGCCCTCCTGGAAAAGGGCATCGAGTTCGAAGCCGTCATGACACCTCCGTCGCAGGAGGACGACTATCGTGCCAAGAGCCCCATGGGCAAGATCCCATGCATCGAAACGGACGACGGCTTTCTCGCCGAGTCCATTCCGATTCTGAACTACCTCGAAGACACTCATCCAGAACCCGCGCTACTGCCCTCCGATGCATTTTCCCGAGCGAAGGTGCGTGAGCTCGCCCAGTCCCTCGAGCTTCACGTCGAGCTGGTGGCCCGACGCGGCTTCGGTGCATTGCGTGGCAACGAGGTCCCCAACGACGTCAAAGAGGGGATCAAGAGCGATCTCACCAAGGGTATAGGCGCAATCAAACGTCTTGCAAAGTTCTCGCCCTGGATCGCGGGAGACGAGTTCACCTATGCCGACCTCGTCGGCTACTTCACGTTTACCCTCGGCAACCGTTCGGCGCAGCTGAATGCGGATATGGATCTGTTCGCGGACATGCCGGGCGCGAAGGAATGGTTCGAAAAAGTGGCAGCAAGGGATTCGGTGAAGCAAGCCGAAGCAGATCAGGCAGCTTCGCGGCGAGGTTGAACCGAGAGGTGGGAGCATTCTGGTGTGGGAATTCTCGCCGCCCCTTTGAGCTCCTTCTCTGCCAGAGGACCATCAGGTTGGTTTGTCGAACAACCTTTCGCAGCCGGTACCTTCGAGAATACCGTCGACAACCCTGCGGTCCTCCTCATCCAATCGCACGTATTCCTGACGCACCCACTGCAGGCACTTGGCTTGATACGGAAAGGGCTGCTGTACCCAGGGTTTCCCCTCGATGGTGGTCTCCACCCTATCGGCGCCGCCATCGATGGCCTTTGCATTGGCCAACATCTGCGGCACATATACGCGGCCAACCTCACCGAGCAGCGCACGCAGCGTCTCGGGGAATTCATCGCGGCTGATCCAGCCGTCCTCGTCCACCTCAAGCCCCGTCAGATCGTTGACGATGGTGACCCAACCGAAGACGCGCGGCGACTCGCGTAGCGTCACGGCCCTTGGCGTGGGATCGATCATGGTCAACTGCGAGAGCTGTCCGTATGCGCCAAAGTCCGATGCACCCGGGCGGGCGCCCATCAAGAACGGATGCTGCTCGAGATGCGCCTGAAAGCACGCGAGAAAACGGCTGTAGCTCTCTTCGATGACGGGCGCCGTGGTGTCGTTCGAGCCGACGACGTAGAGTCGCGATATCTGACGCTCCTGAATGAACTTCCCCGCCGCCTGCATCTGCTCTTCGGGTGCAACCATCCCTCGGAAGCGAGGAAGCAGATCACCCGCCTGCTCGACATCGGCTTCGTAGTACCAGCGGTAGTGAAACATCGGCTTCGTCAGCCACTCGTCGGCGTAGTCTTCGAGCAGATAGTCGATGAACGCGATCACCGGATCGCTGGGGATGACGGAACGTGGCTCGAACGCCTCTTCGAAGCGTCGAATCAGCGGCGTCGAGTCCACCACCGCCTCGATCTCCCCACGCTCGTCGGGCAGAAAAAACGTCGGGATCAATTGCACCTTCGGCCTCGGCAGCTCATCGCCGCCCGGGAACCCTTGAAGAATGCGGTAGGGAATCTGCCGATACCTGAGAAGCGACAGCATCTTCTGGGTGTAAGGCGAGCCCGGGGCTCCGCGAAAAAGAAGTGGCGTTGGTAACATAACGATGATTCCCCTTCAGACGATTCTCTGTGTGCCCGGCATCGATCTCGCATGCAGGGCGCAAGATAACCTCCGGAGCCCTCGCTGACAAAGCCGACACTCGCGCGCTAAGGTAGCCGTCGCGCCCCAGGGCGCACCTTGGAGGAGTCGGCATGGCACTCAAGCTCGGCATCCACACGGGACCGCAGGATCTCTCGATGGAGCCCCTCCTGAAGATCTGGCGGCGTGCAGACGAAACGGGATTTCACTGGGCATCGGTGACGGATCACTTCTATGCCAATCCCCTGCAGTCGCGCGAGAATCCCTGTTTCGAAGGGGTTGCGTCCATGGCCGCCCTCGCAGGCGCCACCGAGAACCTACGGGTCGGATGCCTGGTGTTTTGCGCGCTCTTTCGCAGCCCGGGCATTCTCGCCAAGGCCGCCGTCACCATCGACCACCTGTCCAAGGGACGCGCCGAGATCGGCGTGGGCGCCGGCGTGTTTCAGGAGGAGTTTCGCGAGTTCGGCTACGGATTTCCCTCGTTGGGTGAGCGGCTGAACCAGCTCGAGGAGGCGCTGCCCATCCTCAATTCCCTCTGGCGTGATCCGGTCACGAACTTCCAGGGGAAATACTACGAGATCGAAGGCGCGGTCTGCAGCCCCAAACCCTTCAATCCGAACATGCGCCTGTGGGTGGGCGGCGCCGGAGCGAAACGCACACCGCGCATGGCGGCGAAATACGCTGGCGGCTTCAACATGCCCTATCTCCCACCGGAGCAGGTAAGGATTCGTCTCGAGCAGCTCGAGCGCGAATGCGAGAACCTCGGCCGCGATCCGGGTGAGATCGACACCAGCGTCAATCTCGGCTTTGACATGAGCGCAACCGCTGGAGAGGCCGACAAGCAACCGGG
Organism: Gammaproteobacteria bacterium; assembly: GCA_027295305.1. Taxonomy (GTDB): domain Bacteria; phylum Pseudomonadota; class Gammaproteobacteria; order Pseudomonadales; family Azotimanducaceae; genus JAPULC01. Next base: position 1,630 of record JAPULC010000235.1, on the reverse strand, counting down.
GCTGCCCATTGATCCGGGCGGCGCGATCGTCGGCTCCCCACAGCGAGCCATCGATCGATTGGGCGAATACGAGGCCGTCGGCATCAAGGGAGTCAACATCGCGTTTCGCCCGCCCCTCGATTGGGACGCGTTCGAGGCTTACATCGAGGAAGTGCTGCCGCAAATGAACGCTTGATGGTTCCCGGCATCCTTTGCAAAGAGCAAAGAGGTGCCAGGCACCGTGGTTCCCAGCCGAGGTCGTCACGATGAATCCATGACCTCGTCCCTCGATCCGAGATCGCAAGATAACCCCGGGGCCAGCCCTGACAAAGCCAACGCTCGCACGTTAAGGTAGCCGCTCGGGTCCAACCCAGCCATTGAGTCGCAGGGCGCACCGTTAGGTGCGCCTCGCAGGGCGCACCTAACGGTGCGCCATTGCGGATCCAAGGATCCGCTGTCGCCCTCTGGCTGCAACTTCGAGGAAACGGCATGGCACTCAAGCTCGGCATCCACACGGGACCGCAGGACCTCTCGATGGAGGAGCTGCTGAAGATCTGGCGGCGTGCCGACGAGACCGGATTCCACTGGGCATCGGTGTGGGATCACTTCTATGCCAATCCCCTGCAGTCGCGCGAGAATCCGTGCTTCGAGGGGGTTGCCTCCATGGCGGCACTCGCCGGTGCCACAAAGAACATGCGCGTCGGATGTCTGGTCTTCTGCGCACTCTTTCGCAGCCCAGGCATTCTCGCCAAGGCCGCGGTGACCATCGACCACCTGTCCCAGGGACGGGCCGAAATCGGCGTCGGCGCCGGTTGGTTCGAGGAGGAATTCCGTGAGTTCGGCTACGCGTTCCCGTCATTGGGTGAACGACTCAGCCAATTGGAGGAAGCGCTCCAGATTCTGAACTCTCTGTGGCGCGATCCGGTGACGAACTTCAAGGGTAGGTACTACGAGATCGAAGGCGCGGTCTGCAGCCCCAAACCCGTCAATCCCAACATGCGCCTGTGGGTGGGCGGACGCGGGCCGAAGCGCACGCCACGAATAGCCGCGAAGCACGCGGGTGGATTCAACATGCCGTATCTGCCCCCGGAAGGCGTGAAGGATCGGCTAGAGCAACTGGCCCGGGAGTGCGACAAGCTCGGACGCGATCCGGGTGAGCTCGACACCAGCGTCAATGTCGGCTTCTACATGAGTGCCACGGCGAACGAAGCCGACAAAGAGCCGGGGATGCCCACCGGGGTGGCGGGCGCAATCGTCGGCTCGCCACAGCGCGCCATCGATCGTCTGGGCGAGTACGAGGCCGCTGGCATCAAGGGGGTCAACATCGCGTTTCGCCCGCCCGTGGATTGGGACGCGTTCGAGGCCTATATCGAGGAAGTGCTGCCGCAAATGAACGCTTGATGGTGCACCTCGCGGTGATAGCGCTGGGCATCGGCAGGCCAATCCCTCCAGGGACCGCCGCAACGTCACGCTCCCGAAGCGCCCGAGGTTGTACGTAAATTAGTCAGTGAGGAACGTCGCGTGAACCCTCAGATGCTGGTGAGGCGATCCAACAATGGCCAACTCGCAAGCCGTCCGGCGTGGGCCCGGCAACCGCCTCGCCGAGGGCTGTGCGAAGATCCATTTTCTCTCCATACTCCCTTCAAGCTCG
>JAPULC010000234.1 GCA_027295305.1 Gammaproteobacteria bacterium | reverse complement strand
GAGCATTTTCCGTTTTTCCGGAAGCTCGGCTGCAGGAAAAGCAAGGAAATGGGAGCTTCCGCAAACCGCGTTTGCGGAAGCGTAAGCGGAAATTGCCAGGGACGGCAATTTCTGGACATGAGCGAGTTAAAACCGGCCTTGACCCATGCAGGATCGACCCACTTCGAGCGAGCTGCTCGCTGCGCTCGCCGACTTTCTCGACAACGAGATGCTCCCCCATACCGAGGGACCCTTGCAGTATCGGGTGCGCGTTGCCTCCAACGTCGCAAACATTCTCCAGCGCGAGCAGGAGTTTGGAAATCAGACTCTCGTGCGGGAGCGCACGCACCTCTGCGCCCTGTTAGGCATCTCCGCCGACGAGCTTGCGCCCGGATCGCTGGTCGATCAGGTGGAAGATCTCAATCAGCAGCTCGTCACGAATCTGGAAGACGGTAATTTTGGTGCCGAGTTCGAGTCTTCCGCGTGGGAGGCACTGATGGCAATCGCACGCGAAAAGCTCGCCATTGCGCGTCCTGGCTACGACAGCTTTGATGCCTCGGGAGAGCGGCCGTGAGCGTCGATGTACGGGAAGGTCTCGCGCGCTATCTCGCAGAGCAGTGGAGCACCCCGGTAGAAATTCCATTCCTGAGGGAGACCTCTGCGGGAGCGCGTCGGCGCAATCTGCTCTTCGATGCACATGACGGAACGAAAGTTCACCCGCTCGTCGTCACGATCATCCCCAATCCCGTCAATCAGCTCTTGAGCGTATCGGACGAGGCGGGGCTCATTCTCGCGGCCGAAGCGGGGGGTGTGACCGTTCCCCATGTGCATTTCTGCTCGGAAGACGCGGGCTATGTGGGAGGCCCCTTCTTCATCACCCAGCGCGTCGAAGGAGAGACGGCGACGCGACGCGTGTTGCGGATGGTAGAGCAGGTGGGACACGGCGCGAAGATCGGCCGCCAGCTTGGGCAGGCGTTTGCCGCCCTTCATGCGATTGACGCCGATGCGGTGCCCAATGCCCTGGCACGGCCCTCGGGCATGGCGCCGTCCGATGTCGCCATCAACGTCGTCAGCACTCAGGTGGCGGATTTGCTTCAGCCATCTCCCGCGTTCTCCCTTGCGGTCTCATGGCTCGAGCGGTGTCAACCGCGTGCGCCTGCGAAGCTCGCACCGATTCACGGTGACGTCCGCAACGGGAACATCGTCGTCTCCGAGAGCGGTCTGCAAGCCATTCTCGACTGGGAACTGGCCCACGTCGGAGATCCGATGGAGGATCTCGCCTCGCTATGCCTCAGGACCTGGCGGTTCGGCCACGACCAACTGGAGGCCGGCGGATTTTGCGAGCGCGCCACGGTGGTGGGGTCCTATGAAAGCGCCGGGGGAAGCTTCGATCTGGAGGCGTTCCACTGGTGGAAGGTGCTTGGCACGCTGCGTTGGGGTCTCGGGCTAGCGGCGCAGGCAAAGGGTCATCTGGACGGTTCGGTGCCCAACATCGTCATGGCAGCTAGTGGCCGGCGGGTTGCCGAGCTGGAATTCGACGTTCTGAATCTCTTGGGACCCCTGTAGACGGGGTAGTCTGTCCCTCCTCACTCATCACCGCCGCAACGATGTTCAGCCGATAGCTTGTGGTGAAGTCGAGTCCGCTCATGTCCTGATTCACCGCGATGGCCGTGGGTGCTTCGACGGTCTGGTAGATACCGCAGGATTCACCGCCATCGCAGATCAACAAATCGTTGTCGAAGTCGGTGCCCGCGATGATCTCGTAGGTGCCCGCCTCGACGTCGGTGAAGGTGTATGGATACAGGCCGTTCTGTGGGAGCACCTCCACTTGCTTCACCACCAGGTCGGTGGCGTTGTCGAACAGCAACACGAAATGCAGTCCCGCGTTGGGCTCGAAGCCGGCGCTCGCCACTTGTAGCGTTATGGGCACCATCACGTCGTTCGCGCTTGAGGTGACCGTGATGGTGGCCTGGAAGATGCCGTCCATGAGGTTCGTGCGATTTGTCGTGGCGGTGTAGGTGCCGAGGCCGCTGGCGTCCACCGACGCAGGTGTCACCGTCAGCCAATTGACGTCGTCGCTCACGTTCACGATGGTGAGATTTCCACTTCCGGCGTTGGATACGGTAATCGTGAATTCGGTGGTCACGCTGCCGAAGGCGAGGCTACCAGGTGTCACGGAGAGAATCGGCGTGTCCTGATTGCCGCCTCCCGCGAGGCCAAGCGCCGCATCGACCGCTTTACGCGCGTTGATCAGGCCATGGCCGAACGTGTCGTCGCGTCCAGGCGTGCCCAGATCGTCTGTGATCTGTCCGCTTGCCAGCAGCAGATCGAGTTCTGCGGGAGTCAACGCGGGATGCACCGCCTTCATCAATGCTGCGATGCCGGCCACGTGAGGGGACGCCATGGACGTGCCGCTCAGAATGCCAACGCCCATCACGACGACGCCGGACGAGTCGTCGCCGAGGGTGCTCAGCACTGCATCGCCCACGCCGTCGCCGTTGACGTCGGTGCGCGGATCGCCGCCCGGTGCGGCGACGTCGATGCTGCCTCCAAAATTGGAATAGAACGCCATCTGATTCTGGATAGTGGTGGCGCTCACGGAAATCACCCCGTTGTAGGAGGCCGGATACATGGGCGCGTTGGTTGCGGAATTTCCCGCCGAGGCCACCAGAATCAGACCTTGGGCGCGGGCCTGGTCCATCACGCTCTGCTCGGCAGCCGACGAGGACGGGCCCCCAATGGACATGTTGATGATGTCGGCACGTTGGGCGGGCAGCGTGCCGGAGTCGTTTGGCAGCCCGGCGGCGAAGCGGATGGACTGGATGATGTCGAAGCTCGCGCCGCCGTTCTTGCCCAGCGCACGCAGCGGCATGATCTTGGATTGCCACGCGACCCCTGCCACCCCCGAGGCGTTGTCGCTGGCGGCGGCAACGGTGCCCGCAACGTGGGTCCCGTGGAAGCTGCTCGCTCCGCCGAGGGATTCATCCCCCGAGTCGATCGGATCGTTGTCGATCCCGTCGCCGTCGTTAGCATTGACTGGGTCGCTGATGAAGTCGTAGCCAGGCACTTGCTGGCCGATGAGTTCCGGATGGTTGGTCAGGATCCCGGTATCGATGACAGCGACGATTACGTTCGGGCTTCCCGTGGTGATGTCCCAGGCCGCCGGCAAGTTGACGGCGGGATAGTGCCATTGCACGCCATAGAATGAATCGTTCGGCACACGATGGACGTGACGCACGTAATTCGGCTCGGCGCAGACCACCCCGGGTTGCTTACGCAGCGCCTTCAGCGCCATCAGGGTCTCGTGTTTTTCACGCAGGTCGGCGTCCATCGGCAGCGGCCCCCCCATGCTCGACAGCAGCCTGGGACTCGCAATCTCCAGTAGCTTGAACTCGCCACCGTCCCGGGCGATCGCAAGGCCATCGGCGGCGATCATCGCCTGCATCTCGCTTTCTACGGCGTCGGGCGCGACTTGGAGAACCATCTCGCCGGGTCGGAAATCTGCGCTCAGGCGCAGCGGCGCCATGTCATCGCTCCGTAACTGTGCTGATTGATCGCCGATGGTGAGCACGTAATTGCTTGCACCGGCAAAGGGGAGCACCTCGATGAAGAACGTGCCGGGGCCCGGTGCCTGAATCACCTCGGTCTCGCTGATTCCCACGGATTCGTCCACCAGCATGCCGTTGGAATCGCGAAGTCTGATGTCGAGGTCGTTGATCAGTGGATTCGCGTCGGCGATGGAGAGAATCAAGGTCTCCTGGCCCGTGAGGGTGATCATGTAGAAGTCGGCGGGATCACCTGTCACCTTGGATCTCCCCGTGGGGCCGGCTCCCGCGATGTTGACGTATCCACCGAGGGTCACGGGGTTGGGAATTGCCTGGGCGCTCGCCATCGCGTCGTTCGCCAGAAACGGAGAGAAGGGATCGTTGACGTCGCCGTCCGCTGCGCTGCTAGTCAGCGGAATCATGGTTCCGCTGAGCTGAAACGTGGCCACCGCCTGGTTGGTGGTAATGACTGTGCTCGTGGTGTCGGTAGCGCCCTCATCGTCACGAACAGTGAGCACCACGGTGAAGCTCCCCGGCTGCGCGAAAGTGTGCGTGGTGGGATTACCGAAGCCCGTGCTCGTGTCGCCGAAGTCCCACTCGTACGTCGCGATGGTGCCGTCGCTGTCGCTCGACTGGCTGGCATCGAAAGTCACGGTGAGCGGCGCATCGCCGCTCGTGGCCGAGGTAGAGAACGATGCCGCCGGGTCCTGGTTTGTGGCCTGCTGGCCGCTCCCTTCGTCCTCGCTGCCACCGCCGCTGCACGCAGCCGCTGTCGCGGTGACGAACAACCACGCGATCGCTCTCAGCATCTCCCGAACGTGCCCCATGGATCCAATAAGTGCCGGTTACCTAAGGAAATTCTGGCACAGGCCATTAGTCGGACAAGCGCCGACGTTCACAGTTCAAGGGGTGCTCGGGCGGAATAGCGGACGGCGTCACATTTCTGCCGCCCTGCGATGGCGCTGCTCCCATTTCCTCTGGGGAAAGGGGAAAGGGGAAGGCGTGGAGACAGCGCAGAACGCTGTCGTACACGGCAATGGGAGGATGGGGAGAGAGGAGCCGCGCCACGCCCTTTTGAACTTTCGCTGGTGATTGTTCTTCTTGCCAGCGATGGCCGCCAATTTTACTGCTTATTGATCGCCAATCAATGTCCATCGACACCAAAATTGTTGCAGAATTGCTACAGCATCGACCTGGATGCTAGTGGTTCTTGTCCGGAGTGCCTTCCTCTTGCGTCCATGCCCCATAGCAAGTTTCCGGACTAGCGTCCGGGACAGGGATGTCGCGCCAGCCTTGCGGCTGGCGTAAGCAGGATCGCTTTTTGCGGAGCCTTTTACGGAAGAGCGCGCAGCAAAAAGCAAGGGCCTGGGAGCGCGGTGGGAGACCACCAAGATGAAGGCGAACTTGCTTCGCCGCAGCGTTGGAGGAAATTCGCCCGGATGGCGAATTTCGGGAC
>JAPULC010000233.1 GCA_027295305.1 Gammaproteobacteria bacterium | reverse complement strand
TTCGCAAGGCCGAAAACGCCCTCGCGCAAGCCCGGCGTGGGGTGTCGAATTAGCCTCGATAGACGGTGCCAGGCAGCGGCTCTAGGGAATTTCGAAAAATTCTGTGGGAGCGGCTTTAGCCGCGAATGGTACGGTTCGAGGGTTGCTGAATTCGCGGCTGAAGCCGCTCCCACACCAGAAGGCCGACCTACCGAACAAGGTTTCTCGAGGTTCCCTAAAGCCTGCGCGTGCACGTGCGGCACTCGTTCACTCGCGACTCAAACGAAAGTGATCCACGGAAGCATCGCTTCGCTGAACTTGAACACGTAAGTGAAAATAGGCACGCCGACCATGCTGAGAATGATGAGACCGAGAATCAGATAAGTCCCGAACTGCGCATTCAGCCGACGATACCTCTCGGCTAGGGGCGGCGGTAGAAAGTACGGCAGGATGTAGTGCCCGTCCAACGGTCCTAAAGGAATCAGGTTGAACACCATCAGCAGCAGGTTGACCTTGACGAGAACCACGAAAAAGATATCGGCCTCGGCCAGGGCGAAGCTCTCCCATCCAAGCCCACGCATGAACAGGTAGAAGTTCCAGCTCACGACCGCCACCACCAGATTCATCAGCGGCCCGGCTGCCGCCACCCAAAGCTCAGCGGTTCTCGATCGGAAATTGCGCGGATCGGTGGGAACCGGCTTGGCATATCCGAAACCCAGCAGAACGACCATGAGCAATCCCATCAGGTCGATGTGGGCCAGCGGGTTGAGGGTTAGCCGGCCGGCGCGCTCGGCGGTGTCGTCGCCATAGTACTTCGCCACGAATGCGTGGCCGAACTCGTGAAAAGTCAGGGAAATTACGAGCGCGATCAGGAGCAACCCGAAGACGAGATAGTAACCCTGTTGAATCAAGCCGAGCATGCGCTACAGCATACGCCTTCATCCGCGAAGGTGGATCACGCCATAGATTCGATCGCGCCCCAGCTACTTGCCATCGCAGCAAGGGTCCGCGACGATGCCATGAGCCCAGCGCAAGCGGAAAGACGAATGAACGAACAGGCAAACGAGAAGGCCATGGCAATGACCCTCGTCCATTCTTTTCCGGGGGCCGAGCAGAGCACCATCGCCGAGGTAGGCGGCAAGGCGCTCTCGCTCATCCGAATGTCGCAGGCGGGAATGCCGGTTCCCCCCGGGATCGTGCTCTCCACGTCGTTCTTCCAGCCTTGGTTCATTGAGATTCAGGCTTCGCCCACCTGGTTGGCGCTGACAACCAGCGAGCGCGAAGAGTGGCACAAGCTCTGCGCAGAGGTGAAGGACCTCGTGGCTGATCTTCCCCTCACCGAGGACCAACGCAAGGCCCTCGGGTCAGCGCGCGATAGCCTCGCGACCCTGGGCGATGACATTGTGCTTGCGGTGCGATCATCGTCACCCGAAGAGGATCTTGCGTCGGCGTCCTTTGCTGGCGGCTATGAGACTGTTCTCGGTGTGCGACCCGACGCTTTGGAAGAAGCCGTGCGCCGCTGCTTTGCATCCAGCCTCGATGAGCGCGTGCTCATCTACAAACACGAGCAAGGCTTCGACGTTTTCACACCGCGCATTGCCGTCGTGATTCAGCAGCAGATCGACAGCGAGGTCGCCGGCGTCGGTTTTTCACTCAACCCACTCACCAACGACTACGACGAGGCGGTCATCGATGCGAACTGGGGTCAAGGGGAGTCGGTAGTCGCAGGGCTCGCGTCCCCCGACCACTACGTCGTCGACAAGGTGACTCGCAAGATTCTCGAGAAGACGCTGGGCGCGAAGCAGGTATCGATCTGGCTCGCAACGGACGGTGGCACCGAGGAACGCGAGGATCCTCGCTCGAATGAGTTCACCCTTGGCGACCCTCAACTGCTCGAGCTGATCGATGCGATGTGCCGAATCGAAGCGCTGTACGACAAGCCCATGGACATCGAGTGGGCCTATGCCAAAGACCGACTTTACATATTACAGGCACGGCCAATCACCGCATTCTTTCCGCTCGCCCCCGAGATGAGAACCCAGCCCGGCGAGCGACGACGACTCTACATGGACGGTGCCCTGTCGGACGGAATGACCATCAACGCGCCCATCTCACCGATGGGAGAGGCCTGGATGGACGATCTCATGAGGGCCATCGCTGAATTGTACGTTGGCGAATCCGAGTTCGAGACCACGCCCGAATCCGGGCTGATGTTCAATGCGGGCTGTCGACCCTACCTGAATCTCTCCGAGGCACTGTGCATCACCACACCGAAACAGCTTGCGAGCAACGTCTCCAGCCTCAATGCGTTGATGGCGGAGATCCTGACGAGCATCGACAGGAAACGCTACCGCGCTGCCGAGAAGCCGACATATCTGCGATTCTGGCTGGTTCGATGGCTTCCGAAGATGCTGTGGCGCATGCGCACATTTCTGTGGACATCCCTCAAGGGGATCCTGTGGCCCGAGGCCACCTACCAGGCGTACAAGCAACGGGTCGAAGTCTGGGAAGCCGAGATAGCACAGATTGACTACGGGCTTCCGCTGAAGGAATTCCGAGCACGCTATCTGCCATCCGTCATCCCCATGTTCAGCGAAGTGACGCTGCCCGCTCTCGTCTCCTTCTGGGTCGGCGGACTGTCTGCGGTGGATCGCGTATTCAAGAGAGCTCCCGAGGACGTGAAAGTCCAAGCCCAAAAGCTTCAGCGCGGCTTCACGAACAACGTGGTCGTCGAGATGGGCATTGCGCTCTACCGCCTGGCAACGCTGCTCGAACGATCCGACTTCGAAGACCTGGATCAACTGAAGGCACGCATCGAAAGTCGTCAGATGCCGACGGAGTTCCTCGATGCGTGGGACGCGTTCATGCAAAGACACGGCTGCCGGGGACCCCTCGAGATGGATCTCGCAAGCCCACGCTATGCCGATGATCCTGCCCTTGCACTGCGTCAGATGTCTTTCATGAGCGTCGATGATGCGAACTTCGATCCCGAGGCGGCCCACAAGCACAACGTCGCGGAACGGCGCAATGCCTACGCGGAGCTCATGGCCAGCTCGGGCTGGTGGCGACGCCGCAGGCTCCGCCGCATCCACCGCATCATCGAGCTTTTCGCCGGTACACGTGACACACCGAAGCACCACATGGTCATCGTCAACCATGCCACGCGCAAACGACTCCTCATCGAGGGCGAGAAGCTGGTCGAGGACGGTCGTCTGGATGCAGCCGAGCACGTCTTCGACCTGACATACGATGATCTTGACAAGGCCGCCGAAGACCCAACTCTCGATCTGCGTCAACTCCGCGAGGAGCGCACGCGCTTCCTCAAGGTGCTGAAGACTCAGGTGCGGGAGTTTCCGCAAGTCATCGATTCGCGCGGTCGAATTCTGCGTCCACCTCCTCGGAAGGAGAAGCCCGGCGAGCTGAGCGGCATGGCCGTATCCCCCGGTGTCGTGTCGGGCCCGGTGAAGGTACTCCACGATCCTCATGAAAAGCCCGTCAACAAGGGTGACGTGCTCGTCGCCTACACGACCGATCCCGGCTGGACGCCGCTTTTCGCAAACGCGAGTGCCGTTGTTCTCGAGGTCGGCGGCATTCTGCAGCACGGTGCGGTGGTCGCCCGCGAATACGGAAAACCCTGCGTGGCGGGAATCGACGGATTGATGACGAAGCTCGCCGACGGTCAGATGGTCGAGGTGGACGGAACCGCAGGCGTGGTTCGCACGCAGCCATCGGCGCAGCCCGCGCCCTCCGAGGCGCGCCACCCCGTCGACTGATCAGGAACTGACTAACTCAAGAGTCCCGATCGCGAAAGCGCCCGTCGGCTTTCTTCATCGCTCGCGCCGCGAGCTCCAGGAGCTTCGTCGATGCACCGATGAGATTGATGCGAGCGCTTTGCCAATCGCTACGCACCTCGTCCCGGAGCACGCGCCTCTTCGCCTGACGCAAGTCGATGGTCGGCTCCGGAGGTGCGCGGTCCGCTTTGCGCGAGACGTCTGCGTCAAGGCGTCGCGATTCGATTCCCAGCAGGTCTTCCAGCGTGTCGACGTCGCATCGTGCCATGGCCACCGCGAGGGTTTCGCGATCGAAATAGCGCGAACGCGAAAGCCAGGTCGCCCTATCGAAGGCGAACACGTGCTGAAAGTAGGATTTGTCACGGTGACCTGACCGCGGTATCGACGGTCGGCGTAGAAAGAACACGTGGGTGAATGGCTTGGCGCTGCCCCCAACCCAACCGAGGGCTTCCTGCAGAGCGACATTCGACGGTTCGAATGCAAATGCGAACTCGAATACCTGCACGATGTCACCGCCGTCGACGTCCACCACATAATCGCCCAGCTCGACCTGCTCCAGCGCACTTCGACCCGCCTCCATCGCGCCCCACACATAGATGGATTCACCGTCGTCGAAAGACGCGCGCAGACGGTTGAGAACATCGCTCGTCAGCAACGGTTCGAATACCGCCAATTCAGTGGGATGCTCCAGGGTATCCCTGGAGCGCGACTTCGATCCTGCGGCTATGAAGTAAGCGCCCATGTTCCTTCCCTTCACGTCACTGTGAGTCGATGGCCGGCAACACCCCGTGCCTGAGCTTAGAAAGACCGGATCAGTTCTACAAATTCCCGTAGGAGCACCTTACGCCACTCGTGAAGCGCTCTCGCTCGTCGACGTGGGCTCGAGCTGCAGGCGCAGCGCGATCAGCTCACGCAGATCGCGCATCGACACCATGCCGACGAGACGATCGCCTTCCATTACCATACGTCGCGAGCTTGCCATCGGCATCACGAGCTGAGGAAGAAGCTCCATCACCTCGGCGTCCGCGGATACGCTATTGGCCTCGGTGCACGGGCGCATCACTTGTGCCACGGTCACCTTGCCCCAATTCTCCCGCGGCACGCTTCGAATCTCGTCGATCGAAATGCATCCGAGCACCCGCTGGGAGGACACCACGGGAAACATCTTGAAGTGGTGGCGATAGACGAACTCGCTCACCAACGTCTCGAGGCTGATGTCCGGTAAAACCGTGACCGGATCAATGGTCATGAAATCACGCACTTTGCGTCCCTTGAGCGAATGGCGCATGAGCAGATCGTTGTAGGATGCGCGCGCCGCGCCGCGCACAAACGCACCGATCAAAACCCACCAGGTACCTCCGATGAAGTTGCCCTGCACGAACGACAACACCCCGAGAATCATCAACAACACCCCGAACGACGACCCCAGCCTGCTCGATATCCGTGTGGCCTTCAGCATGTCGCCCTTCCACGCCCAGAGCGCCGCCCGAAGCATGCGTCCGCCGTCGAGGGGAAAGGCCGGCACGAGGTTGAACACCGCGAGCACGGTGTTGATGAGCGCGAGATAACCCAGCACGCCCGTCACCGCAATGGGTGCACCGAGGCTCTCTCCGAGGCCGGTGAATTGCTGAAACGCCCAGGCGAGCGCCAGGCTCGCGATGGGACCCGCCGCGGCCATGCGAAATTCGGCCTTGGGACTCGGAACCTCGTCGCCCATTTCGGCCACACCACCGAAGATGAACAGCGTGATGCCGCGAATCGGCAGACCGTAGTAGCGCGCCACGAGGCAATGACAGAACTCGTGAAACACGATGGAGAAGAACACACCAAGCGCACTGGCAAGTCCCATCCACCAATAAAGCTGCCGCGCAAAATCGGGATGCATGTCGGGATAGACACCTTCGGCCAGCGTCCAGGTCACCAGGAATGCGAGCACCAACCAGCTCGGATCGAGGCGCACCTCGAAGCCGAGCAATTTGAACAGCGGATACGATCGCATCACGGACCCTCCGCGCGTCCGCTCAGGGTGTCTGGCTCGATGCGCCAGAAGATGAGTTCGCCCTCGCGTCCAAACACCGCCTGCTCCTCGCGCCACCACTCCGGCGCGTCGGCAAATCGTTCACGCAGCGCCTCACCCACGATGCGGATCTCCTCGGGTTCGCTCACGAGCGCGAAGTTGCCGGTCCCCATGACGCTATTCCAGACGAAAGCGCCCGTCGCGGCGGTGGTATCCACCTGAAAACCTATTCGCGGCACCTCGGCGGCGAGCTCGAGCTTGCGTCCCTGCTGCGCGACGCCCCAGAGCATGCCGTCGTATAACACGTAGCGAAGGGGAATCACGTAGGCGTTGTGCTCGTCTTGAAATGCAACGCGCACCACGCGTTCACGCTCGAACAACGTGAGGACTTCGCCATGTTCGAGATCTCGTGCCGGCATCCCTTTACGCCCTTCTCAGACGAGATTGAACCGCGTGCCGCAAACGACCACCTGATCGTCCGATACGTAGCAATCGCGTCTCTTTGCCTCCGCCAGCACGTGATCGCGATTCGCAACTTCCAGGTCGATGCCCCCAAGACCCGGCCCGCGCCCATCCGTTGCTTCGACGAATCTCAGCTCCACGTTGCTCAACGGCATGATCAGCGCATTACCGCGAAGTGAGAAACCGATGTCTGCGATCTTGCTCCAGAGCGTTGCAAGTGCCTCGGGATCCGGTCCCTGAAGCTCCACCGCACGATAGGCCGACACCACGTCCGTGCGTACCGCATCGCGCCATGCCATGCCTCCCGCCGGCTCCCAGTTGCCTGCGAAGTCCTCGTCTTGATCCCAGTCGATCTCGAAGAACGACGCAATCATGTCCCGCGGATGAAGCTGCATGAGATGCCAGGTCTCGCCTTCCCGCTCCAAGACCACCCGCACCTCGTTCTCTGCGGCGCGACGCTTGCACGCTTGCCGCACCTCCGGCTTGTCGACCTGGGTGATGACCATGTAGCCACCATCGCCTCCACGCCGCGTCAGATAGCGTCCCCCAGCGGTGTTCTCCTTCACGGGAGCCACCACCTCGAGAAAGTTTGTGCCGACGGGCAGAAGCGTATTCTCGAGCCCGAACGTGGCCACCCCGGGATCGATGTAGCAGGCTTCCAGGCCGAACACGGCCTTCAAGTCGTCGATCACGGGTGCGAGCTTTTCGGCCACCAGACAGATCTGTCGTAGATGGATGGTCATGATCCCCCCGCTCGGTTTGCTCGTGTACAGTCTGTTCGCAGAGGGTGTTTGCAACGCCCTCTATGAGAGGTACGAGTGTATCAGGACCCTATGGCTATATATGCTCGACCACCTGGGGAGTGTTTGATTTGAGTCCATTTCGGCCCGAGATCGAGGCCCTCGAACAGAACGGCATCACCAGGGTGGCGCTGCCGCGAATCACCGATCCTAAAGTCATCCCGCTGTGGTTCGGAGAAGGCGATGCGGTGACGCCGCAATTCATCCGCGATGCCGCGAAAGCGGCCCTGGACGAGGGCCAGACGTTCTACAGCCACACCCGTGGACGCCAGGAGCTGCGCGACGCCATCAAAGATTATCTCGACGCGCTCTACGGCGTGGACATCGATCCCGCTCGCATCACCGTCCCGGGCGCCGCCATGATGGGCATCACCATTGCCGCGCAGATGGCGCTCACCACCGGTGACCACGGCCTGATCGTGAGCCCCAACTGGCCGAACATCGAAACGGCGTACCGCGTGACCGGCGCCGAGGTAGGCTTCGTCCGGCAACGCGAAGGCGCTGACGGGTGGCAGCTCGGCGCACGCGAGATCATCGAGCAGACGCAGAAGCGCACCCGCGCGATCTTCGTCAACTCCCCCTGCAATCCCACGGGCTGGATCATGCAGGAGGACGATCAGCGGGAGCTGCTCGAATTCTGCCGCGCTCGCAACATTTTGCTGATCGCCGACGAGGTGTATGGCCGCCTGGTCTATGATCGCGATATCGCGCCTTCGTTTCTCTCGATCTCACGCGATGACGATCCGCTGATCGTCGTCAACGGTTTCTCCAAGGCCTGGGCCATGACGGGCTGGCGCCTGGGCTGGGTGGTCACCCCGACACGCAGCGCCACTCACTGGGCAATCCTCTCGGAGTGCTTCAATACCGGGGCCGCTTCCTTCGTGCAGATCGCGGGGACCGCCGCACTCAGAGACGGCGAAAGCGTCGTCCAAGACCTTCGGGGCCGCTACCGCGATGCCCGGGAGATCGTGATGCAGGTACTTGCGAGCCACCCCCGCATCGAGCTGAGCGAGCCCCAGGGGGCCTTCTATGCTTTCCCTAGGGTTCGGGGATTGCGCTCGAGCCTCGATTTCGTGCACGGCGTGCTCGACGAGGAAGATGTTGGAATAGCCCCTGGCTATACCTTCGGGCCGCACAACGATGCGCATTTCCGGGTGTGCTTTGCGCAATCCCATCCGCGATTACGCGAGGGCCTGGAGCGGGTGCTGAGATACATTGATCGCCATGAAAACGACTTCGCGTCGCGCGAAGAGAGCTCCTAACCGATGAAGAACCTGATCGTCGGCGGCGGCCTGTTGGGCCTGTGCACGGCACACGCGCTCGTCTCTCGCGGGGAGGAAGTCATGCTCCTCGAACGCCAGAAGGACGCGGGGGATGAAACCAGCTTTGCCAATGGCGGCATGCTCACGCCCTCGATGGCGGATCCGTGGAATTCCCCCGGCGTCGGATGGCATGTGCTCAGATCCATCGGCGACGACAGCGCGCCGATGCTGGTTCGACCTCAGGCGTTCCCGTCGCTGATCAGCTGGGGCATCGAATTTCTTCGCCACTCCGTGCGCTCACGCTATGAACGCGCCACCCGGGCAAGTTACGCGCTCGCCACCTACAGTCTCGACGAGACCCGCAAGCTGCGAGAGTCCCTTGGCCTGGAATATGCCGTGGGTACCCGCGGCACGATGAAGGTATTCCGCGATCAGAAGACCATGCGGGCACCGCTTGCGCTGGCGCGCATGCTCGAACAGCAGGGAATGAGCTATCGCGTCCTCGATCGTGCCCAGGTATTGGAAGTCGAGCCCCAGCTCGAGCCCATCGCCGACGAGCTGGTCGGTGGTCTCCATTTCACCGGGGACGAGAGCGGGGATGCGCACCTGTTTTGCCGGGCGCTAGCCGAAGACGTCGGCACGCGTGGCGCCAATCTGCGTTTCGGTGTCGAGGTGAAACGACTGATTGCCAACAACGGGAAAGTATCGGGTGTCGAGACAAAAGAAGGTGGCTTCACCGCCGAGCGCGTGATCGTTGCCGCCGGGAGCTACTCGACGCCGCTGCTGAAAGCCGTCGGGCTGCATTTGCCCGTGCGCCCAGCAAAAGGCTATTCCATCACCATCGACGGGTCCGAGCTAGACTGCGATTTGCCTACCATTCCGGTCGTGGACCAGGGTCTGCACGCCGCGGTCACTCCCCTGGGTCAACGCATTCGCGTTGCGGGGACGGCAGAGTTCACCGGGTTCGATACGCAGATCCGGCTCGCACGCATTCAAAATCTGCTCGCCCTGCTCGAGGGGCTGTATCCGGAAATTGCCGTGCGCATGAATCGCGAACGCATCGATCCGTGGGCGGGCCTGCGCCCGATGAGTGCCGATGGTCTGCCATTCATCGGTTCGGCTCACCTGCAGGGCCTGTATCTCAATACCGGACACGGAGCACTCGGCTGGTCGCAGGCAATGGGCTCCGGCAAGCTCCTGGCTGATCTGATTTGCGGCGAAAGCCCCGAGATCGATTCAGCACCCTATCGGGCGGATCGAATACGCCCGCCGAAAGCCCCCAGGGAGTCGAAAACCGCGAAGCCGATGAGATAGAAATCCAGTGTGGGCCATGCTCCACATCACGAAACACCCGCTCCGATTCCGTTATTCACCGCCCTTCAATCGCCATGCGCCATCCACCCACTCGATCAGCCGAGAGGAGATGGCATAGCCCCCTTCCTTGGCGAAGCGATTGGCAATGTCCTGCAAGGTAGCGATGGACTCGGCGCTCGAGGAGCTCGTGTAGATGAGCACGTCCCGTGCCGGCGCCGCTGCGGTAACGACGCCCATCGACTCATCGCTGAAACGCTGCCAAATGCTGTCAAGCAGCAGAAGGCTGGTCTCATAGGTGCCGTCGAAGCCCACGAGAACCATGTCGTCGACCTGCTTGAGGGCAACGCGTTCGACACGCATGGCGAGATTCTGAAGCGCGAGAGCTCTGAGCTCCTCGCGCGAGAGCTCCATGAGAGCGAGATGGTCCTGGCTCATGAACTCCGTGCGGTTCGGCCAATCGAGGACATAGAAAACCCGCATATCCCCCAGGAAGGGATCCGCGACCAATGTCACCTGGTCACCGAACCCCAGATACGACTCATGGCGAATCACCGGCAGCACGAGGCCACGATGATTGACCGTGATTTCCTCGGGCTCCATGTAGGGGGCGATCGCCTCGACGAACGCCATGACCTGGACGGCCCGCTGCTTGGGATCGTGGGAGAGATTTCGGTAGACATTGCCGAGGTACACATCCCGCTCGTTGCCTTGCGCGGATTTCACCACGACGTAGAGCGGCTCCACCATGTGCGCCGATTCGATCTGCTCGAGCTCCTGGGCAGCCTCAACGAATATCTCCGTGAACCGGCCTTCGCTCATCCGATTCACGTTCAATTCGTTGCGCCAGGGGCTCTCCGAAGCAGAAAGCGAGGCCGACGCCAGCAGCAAACACAGAGTAAAAAATCGTAACTCTTGCACGGCCGGACCTCCGACGGCCTCGCTCTATTTCACCTTAGCCGAGGGGACGCTGCGACCGGAGTTCTGGCAGGTGAGCTGTAGCTCTAGGGCGACGAACGGTTGGCCCGCACCGCTCGACCGCGCCGCTTCGGCGTGCTCAAATCCCACCCGCGAAACTAGCTAGGTTGGAAGCTAGCTCCGGGGCATGGATGCCCCGGCATTTTCCGCTTTTCCGGAAGCCCAGCTGCAGGAAAAGCAAGGGAAATGGGAGCTTCCGCAAACCACGTTTGCGGAAGCGGAAGAGTAAATTGCCAGGGATGGTAATTTCCGGACAAGAAATAGATAGGGGAATCACTCCATGCCGAAGGCCTTGTCGCGCTCACAAGTCGATGGGTTCGAAGCCGACGGATATTGCTTTCCCATCGAGGTACTGGCTCCCGAGGAGACCCTTCGATATCGCCATGAGCTCGAGGCGGTGGAGTCGCGTTCGCTTGGGCTGCGCACCGATCTTCACCTGATCAAGCGCTGGGCCTGGGATCTCATTCACGATCCACGAATCGTCGACCCGGTGGAAGATGTGCTGGGAGCGGACATTCTCTGCTGGTCACTCAACTGGTTCATCAAAGAGCCGCGCGAGGAGAAATTCGTCAGCTATCACCAGGACGCCACCTACTGGGGGCTCGAACCTCACGACGTGGTCACTGCGTGGCTGGCGCTCTCCGATGCAGGCCTCGACACCGGGCCCATGAAGTTCATTGCGGGCAGCCACAAGTGGCGCGTCCACAGTCACATCGATACTCGCGAGAAGCAGAACATGCTCACCCGGGGCCAGGTGATCGATGTCGAGCTGAATGAGTCTCCCGCGGTGTCGGCCCCCCTTGCGGCAGGCGAGATGTCGCTTCATCACGTGCGCCTGGTGCATGGCTCCGAGCCCAACATCACCGACGATCGACGCATCGGCATGGTGATCCGATACATGGCCCCTCACGTTCGCCAAACCAAGGTGGAGGACACCGCGGTGCTGGTGAGGGGCGAGGACACACATGGACACTTCGAGCTCCTGCCGGCCCCGGAACAGGACATGGGAGAGGCCGAGCTGGCAAGGCATGCCGATGCCCTCGCCCGTATGCAGCGGGCGCTCTTTTCCGATTAACCAGAATTCAGATTGACAAGAATTCCGACTGACCGAAGAAGAAGGATTCAACCCCATGCGAATCGAAAGCGGTGCCAAGTTCGTTCTGATTGGCGATTCCATCACCGACGCCGGCCGCGACGACTCCGGCGAGATGACACCCTGGGCGCCGGCGACCGGCCTTGGCCGCGGCTACGTCGATCTGCTGAATGCAATGCTGGCTACGCGCCACCGGGAGCGGCGGATTCGCATCATCAATCGCGGCATCTCCGGCAATACCATCACGGATCTGGCGTGGCGTTGGAAGAGCGACGTCATCGAACTCGAGCCGCACTGGCTGCTTGTGTTCATCGGCACCAACGATGTCTGGCGCCAGTTCGACGTGCCGCTTCGCGAGGAGCTCCACGTGCATCTCGAGGTCTACCGGGACACCTATCGCGATCTGCTGACCCGAACGAGGGAAGCTCTCGAGCTCGATGGGCTACTGCTGATGGCGCCCTACGTGCTCGAGACCAATCCCCAGGATGCATTTCGCGCACGCATGGACGAATACGGCGACGTCGTGGAATCCCTTGCCCGCGAGTTCGACGCCACCTTCATCGATGCACAATCCGCGGTGGACGAGCTGCTCGAGCATCATCACCCCACCGAGATCGCGTGGGATCGCATTCATCTCAACACGGTGGGCCACATGCAGCTCGCCGAGAGAATCTACGCGACGTTGGACTAAAAGGTTTGACCCTTTAAGGGTCAAACCCTTAATGGCGCCAGGCGCGGTGTGCCTGGCACCAGCTACCCAACTACCGATTGCGCCCGAAGCGCCAGTTGAACCGCAAGTCGAACAGCACCACCCGACGGTGGTCGTACTCACCGCGGTAGACGCCGATGAACGGCAGGCTCCGGCTCTCGATCTTGCCGTCACCGAGGTCCATGTAGCTCACGTTCAGACCCACCTTCTTGTTGCCGCCGAAGTCGTAGTCGAAGCCCGTCCCATATATCCACGTGTCGTCGATGCGAAACGCGAGGGTGCGCTCCGAGTCCGTCACCGGCGAAGGCAGATAGCCAACGCTCGCCCCCACACGCCAACGGCGCCCGATGGGATGGTTGGCTCCAATCGAGACCGCGACGATGTCGTCGTAGTCGGCGCCGCGATCGATCAATTGTGCGTCGAGAATCGCGATCTCTGAGAGTTTGAAACGCGAGAAGTCGAGGTAAAGCGCATCGAACGAGAGCGCCGTACCCGAGGGGAACCGATGAAACACACCCACGCCCGCCATCGCCGGTAAGCGACTTTCGACGGTGATGTCGGAATCGAGCAACCCCGCCATGTCCAGCCGGGCCTCCGCCGCCGCACTCAAGTTCGAGAAGCTCGGATTGTCCTTGAGCTCGGACTCCACCTCGGAACGATACGAAAGACCCACACGTGTATTGGGTCCTGCCCGATACAGCATCGAGGCGGACCAGCTGACGACAATGTCGTGCGCATCGAGCTCCATCTTGCCGTCGGGGGCTCCTGGATTGAACACGGCCGAGTCGAGGGAATAGATCGAGGCGCTGGCCGACACACCCAGCCCCAGCGACCAATGATCGTTCACCTGATAGGCCGCCGACGTACTGAGCGCAATGTATACGAGGCTCCACTCGTCCACGAGATAGCGCCCAGGCGAGTCGTCGGGAAAGTCGTCGCCGAATCCGGCGGGCACCACGAGCGAGGCACCTACCCACCATCGATCGTGCACCGGGCGCGCGAAGAACAACGACGGTATGTACAGATTCCCCGAATCATCGTCACTTTCGCGCTCCCCCAGTCCCGTGAGCTCGCTGTCCCAGGTGCTGTCGCTGTCGGTGATGAAGAATCGGCCCAGCAATTCGGCGCGAGTCAGGTTGACCATGGCGGCGGCATTCGAGGAGACGGTCATCGCATCGTCGGCCGTTGCCCTGATTCCGGAGATACCGGGCCAAGGACCGCTTGTGGGCTGCGCAAAGCCGACCGCCCCAAACCCGAGCAAGCAGATCGCCGCCAAAACCCTCGACGAGCGCATTGTCGTCCCCGATGAATTCGACCCCGTTCGACGACCAGTATGCCCCAGAACCTGATCCTTCCGCAGCGGCACAACAAAGTGCCAAGTGCGCGGCTCGTGATTGCCGCAACAGATGCACAGAAGCGCCAGCGTCTGATATCGTCGTCCATCGCCATCGTGTGGATGGAAAATCCTGGGGAGAACATGCGCCTGATCGCTCTGACACTCGGTTTGATGATTGCAACCACATGCCTCGCCGAAGGCGTGGATCGCGAATTGCTCGGCGAGCAAGCCGTCGAACGTCTCGTGGAATATCTACAGATAGATACCACGAACCCCCCCGGAAACGAGGACAGAGCAGTCGCGTTTTTCGCCAAGATCTTCGACGACGAGGGCGTGGCCTACGAGAGCGGCGATTCGGCGCCGGGGCGAGGAAACATCTGGGCGGTGCTCGAGGGAGGACGCAAACCCGCACTCATACTTCTCAATCACAGCGACGTGGTGCCTGCCGACGCAAGCGCCTGGGACGAGCCCCCGTTCTCCGGCAACATCAAAGATGGCGAGATCTGGGGCCGCGGCGCCCTGGACATGAAAGGCACGGGAATCCTCCTGCTCCAGGCATTTCTTGCACTGCACCGGGAAGGGCGCAGGCTGAATCGCGACGTGATCTTCGTAGCGACCGCGGATGAGGAAGCCGGCGGTTATTTCGGGGCCGGATGGTTTGCGAAGCAGCAAGCCCGTCTCGTCAAAGGTGCTGGATATCTCCTGAACGAAGGCGGAGGGGGCTCGTTCATGGAGGGGGGCATTGCCGTTTTCGGCATAGAAGTCACGCAGAAGGTTCCGCTCTGGCTTCGGCTCGAGGCGCACGGCAATCCGAGCCATGGCGCCAGCCCCCGCGTAGAGTCGTCAGTCACGCGATTGATCCGCGCGCTCAATCGCATCATTGAATACGACTTCGAACCTCGGGTGCTGCCGGCGCTGGATGAGCTCTTCAAGGGAACCGCCGATCTTGCTCGGCCCGACCTCGTGGAGAGCTTCCAGAACATGTCAGAGGCAGTGAAGGACCGCGAGTTTCTGCTGGCCCTACAACTCTATCGTCCCAGCACGAACTCGAGCATTCGCAATACGTGCTCGATCACGCGTCTCGAGGGCAGCCCGAAGATCAACGTCGTTCCTCCGATGAGCGCTGCCGAGCTCGACTGCCGTCTGCTCCCCGATCAGGACCCGGACGCCTTCATCGAGCAACTGACGGCCATCATGAACGAGCCCGACATCAGCATCTCGAAGCTCCTGTCATTCACACCTGCAGTATCTCCCAGCGACACCGAACTCTTTGCCATCATCAAGGATGTGATGACCAGGGAATTCCGCAACGCGCGGGTGCTGCCGACCATGAGCGTTGGCTTCACGGACAGTCATTTCTTCCGCGATCTCGGCATCACGAGCTACGGCTTCTCACCGATGCTGCGCGATCCAGCCAAAATGAAACCAGGCGAAGGCCCCCACGGCCACAACGAGCGAGTGTCGGTGGAGAACATCGAACGGGGCACACGCTTGATGCTCGAGATGCTGGAACGGTTCGTGTATGACTGACGTTGGTGATCCGAGACGGATGCCTTGACGTGAACCCAGAGAGCAAATAAGGACTCAATCATGGCAGACCTTCTGCGCCGCCTGGGTGAACGAGCCGTCGTCGCTGGCGGCAGTCTCGCCGGACTTCTCTCTGCGAGAGTGCTCTGCGACTACTTCGACGAGGTGCTGGTGCTCGATCGGGACGAGATTCACGACCGCCCCGAGAACCGCCGCATGACCCCTCAGAGTCATCACGTGCACATTCTGCTGAAGGGCGGCGAGGTGGCGACCGAGGCGCTGATTCCGGGCTTTACCGAAGAGATGGTCAGCGTGGGATCGGTACCGATGCTCGCGGGACGCGACATCATCCAGGGCAGCGCGTTCGGCTTCGGGCAACGCTGGGATGGGCCCATCACATTGCATTCACAGAGCCGCGCGGTGTTGGAGCATTGCGTGCGCAAGCTCGTAAGAAACGCGAGCGATCGCATCGTGCTGCGCTCGAAGAGCACGGTGCGCGGCCTACAGTACGACGCAGATCGAGGACGCATCACGGGCGTCGAGGCGGAAAGCGCTGAAGGCAAGCGCGAGAGAATCGGCGCCGATCTCGTCATCGACGCAACCGGCGGCGGTGCGGGCGCCATGCGTTGGCTTTCGGCGCTCGGGTTGCCGATCCCGTTCGTAGAGGAAGTGAAGGTGAACTTCGGGTATTCCAGCGCCATCTTCGAGCTGAAGGATGGACGCGACTGGAAAGGTGCATTGATCGGCGGCCCACCGCCGAAGATCTCCTACGGCGGGCTGGTAATGCCCATAGAGGAGGGCTGCCACATCGTGAGCCTTGGCGGACGCTTCGGCGATTTCCCCCCGGACGATCTCGATGGATTCCGGGCATTCGCAAAGCAACTGCCGCAGCCCACCATCTACGAGGCACTCGAGAAGGGAACACCGCGCTCGGAGGTGAAATCCATGCGCTTCGGCGTTAATCGCTTCCGTCACTACGAGCGTATGGGGGATCTGGTGGAAGGCTTGATCCCCATCGGCGACGCGCTCGAGTGCGTGAATCCCACCTACGGTCAAGGCATGAGCTCGGCCGCGAAACAGGTGAAGGCGTTGTCGGACGTGCTCGCCGCTCACAGCGGGCTAGACACGCCCCTCAGCGAAATTGTCAAAGAGTATCTTCCCGTTGCGGCGGAAGTAGCGACGGTGCCGTGGCGCCAGGCCAACTTCAACGACTTCGTCTATCCGCAGACCGAAGGCGACCGATCTGCATTCACCAAAGAGGAAGCGGATTACCGCATGAAACTCCAGATGCTCTCGTTGCGTGACAACGACGTGCGCCTCAGGCTCTTGAAGGTCGGCCATCTGCTCGAGCCACCCAGCATTCTGTTCGAAGACGAGGTGGCGGCGAAAGTCGCAGCGATGGAGTAACCCGAGAGATACGTCTCCGAGGCGTAACGGAAGCAAGGATCATCCTGTAGGAGCGGCTTTAGCCGCGAATGCTACAGCGCGCGAAACCGACCGTTCGCGGCTGCGCGCCCCGGGCTGAGGCCGCTCCTACGAGGACCGCTTTCGAAACTCCACGTTGCGTGATCTGCCGGTTCCTACCAGCATTCGACCATCGCCCGGAAAGAGCAGCGAATACCCTGCGCTGCACAGATCCTCGTCCACCGCTTGCACCGTACGATCGGGTGCCCAACGTCGACGCAGCACGAGCCCGTCATCGCGTGGTTCGAGAGTCCACGAAACGCCAAGCTCGTCGCTCTCGTAGGTTCCGGCGAACTGCTGAATAGAACCCGGCGTTTGGGTGATCTCGGAGAACACCGCCGTCGACTCGGGGTGGGTGGTCCTCGCCGTCAAGGTCCTTGCACCCGATCCATCCGTGCCCAGCGCGAGCTCGGGGAGGCCGGGAAACCCGACGCGATGATCTCCTGCACCCTCGAGCTCCAGACGAACTTCACCCACCTGCATAAACAGTTTCTCTCCTTCCGACTCGAGCCGATAGTGATGCGGCGTTCCCGCCAGACGATAGAGGCCGACCCAGGCGTCGGGAGAAGGCTCGATGGGTGTCGAGTCCAGCGATGCGCCAAGACGTTCTCCAACACAGAGATCTGCGATGCCCTGTGCCACCTTCTGCGAGTTGAAACCGGCACTGTTGGATAGCACGGCAACGGCGAACTCCAATTGCGGCAATCGCATCAACATCGCTCGATAGCCCGCGAGCCCGCCGCCGTGCTGCACGCTGCGTTCACCCCGATACTGATCGACGCCGAGCCCGAACGCATAGGTGAGCGCTCTCCCATCACTCAGGCGACCCGGGGTCTGCACGAGCTCGAGCACCGCATCGGGAAACACGCCGCCATAGAATGCCGCGTCCCAGAGAGCGAGGTCTTCCACGGTTGAATAAAGCCCGCCGTCGCCGACGGTCTCAATACGTGCTTCGCAAAGGCGATACCCGTCATCGCTTGGCTCATAGCCTCGCGCCCGCCGCGCAATCAACCTGCGATGATCGTCGTTGAATTCGCTGTCGCGCATCCCGAGCGGATCGAAAATGAGCTCGTGCGCCGCATCGCGAAAGGTGCAGCCCATCGCGCGCCCCACCGCCATCGTCAGCAACATGTACCCCGTATTGCAGTAGCTGTGGTCCGTGCCGGTCTCGAAGTTGAGCGCACGCTGACGCTCGAGAAGATCCACGACGGACGCCTGATCGATCAGATCCACGAATCGGCGTCCCGCCATATCCAACAGGTCGAACTTCTCTCTCAAGCCGCTGGTGTGATGCACGAGATGGCGAAGCGTAATGGTCGTTCCGAATTCGGGAACTTCCGGAACCCACTTGCGTATGTCGTCGTCCAGGTCGAGCACGCGACGATGCGCCGCCAGGGCGCCACGCACATGGCCGTGAACTGCTTGGCCACCGAGCCCACATAGAAACGCGTGCGCGGCGTAATGGCGATCCCTTGCTCCAGATCGGCCATCCCATAGCCTTTCGAGTAGACAATGTTTCCACGCTGAAGCACGGCGAGCGCACAACCGGGTGATGACGTGCTGTCCCACGCCGACAGCAACGCGTCGACCTGATCGATGGGAATCTCGATGTCGGATGACATGACACACCCCCCTCGGATATGCAGGTTTATCGTGCCGTCGCAGCGCTCTCGCCGTCGAGGGCAGCAATGCCCTCATAGAAGGAAACGAAGGCATCGCGACCGAATCGCCGAGCAGTGGAAAGCTCCCCTGCCTTGGTGGTGAAAACGATTGCGCCGCTAACCGGATCCACTACGACCACCGCAGGGATGCCCCCCGATATGGGGTTGTCGTACGCTGCAACGACTTCGGGGTTCTTGTCCCAGTTCCCCACGTCGATCTTGACCACTTCGAAGTGCTCGCCGATCACCGTGGCGATCTCTTCGTCGCGCGTCGCCTTGTACAGCGCGCGACAATCGGGGCACCAATTGGCGCCGAACTCGATCAACAGAAACTTTCCAGATGCTTTCGCGGCCGCGATCCCGGAAGCCAGGTCGGCTTTCGCGTCGGCCTGCTCATCGAAGGGCAAGGGGCCATCGTTCGCCGCACCCGCGAGACCGCTCGACAGCAGCACCGAGAGTCCCAACCAGAGTGCGATGTTGCGCATCATCCTTACCTCGACTGATCCTTCCACGACTCGGAGTGTAACGGGTCGCAATCAGCCAAGCCCATAGTCCTTCCGGATGCGCGAAACGATGTCCACGCTCCACTGTCCCTCCGGCGCGAGACACGGCACGTTGCGGCGCTCGAGCTCGTCAGCGATACCGGCCTCGTCGAGGCCTTCATCCGACAATCTCCGGATGACGTTGAGCTGATCGTTCACTGCGCGATCCGGGTGAAAGCGCACCTCTCCGTGCGACATCCGTTGATACAGCCATCCACCGGCGTAGAGGCTGACCGCCAATACGACCAGGGTCAGCACACGCACCATCGGCGCACTGTCGGAGAGGTCGAACAGCAGAACCTTCAGCCCGGACGCCGCAAA
Organism: Gammaproteobacteria bacterium; assembly: GCA_027295305.1. Lineage (GTDB taxonomy): Bacteria > Pseudomonadota > Gammaproteobacteria > Pseudomonadales > Azotimanducaceae > JAPULC01. Next base: position 5,528 of record JAPULC010000233.1, on the reverse strand, counting down.
GATGATGAGCGAGGACTGACCCACCACCTTGTCCTCGCGCTTGACCGCATAGGCCAGGAGGACCACGGCAAAGACACCCCACGAAACCGATATCCACAGTCCGCTCTCGAGAACGCGAATCGTGGCGGCAAGAAATGCGGCGTGGGCCGCATAGAGTGTGACCGGTGCGACGAGATAGGTCTCGCGACGCCGCCGAAACAGGGCATAGGCTGCGTAGAGCGAAGCGGCGTAGAGGAAGAGCAGCACATCGGGCAGCGGAATTTCGCCGCGGCTCGCGTCCGCGGTCACGATGTAGATGTACCCCATCGCAAACATCAGGGCAGCAACGATCAACACCGGAAGGAACACGATACGGTCCGATGTGAACCTCGTCTGAATCAGCCCCACGAACACCGGCAGCAGCAACGCCGCCCATGGAATCCAACCTTCGGGCAAGAGCTCGAAGAAGAGCACGTGCGCCGTGACGATGGCGGCGTAGCTACTGACGAGCATGGCACTTGCCCGCATGCCCTTCGGGTCGTCGAGCAACGCGCGCGCAAGCATAAAGAGCCCAAGCACGACGCCGACGCTGATGAGCGCAATGATGGGCGCCCAGAACGGCAGATGCTCCTTCAGCAGAATGTACTCGATGATGTAGAAATAGAAGAGCGCAACACCGTGCAGAATCGCATCGAGATCGCGCATCGGCTGCTTGTGCCACACCGAGAACAGCATGGCGGTCAACGAGAAGATCAGAAACTGTGCGAACTGATAACCCGCGGCGAGAGCCCAGGCGCTCTCATCGGTCAAACGAAACGCGATGTCGAATCCGAGCAGCGCAAAGTAGAGCGCGACCAGGTACGTGGTGCGGCGCCGCTCCTGCAGCGCGACGAATGAGAACAGTAGGCTCCAGGCTGTGAAGTAGATGACGAGATCCGTGAGATCGACGCGCATCGAGCGAATCAGCAGCGGCGTGAGATAGGTGCCCACCACTGCCAGCAATGCATACATGCTGTTGTCAAAACGTCGTCCGAGCCAGAGCGCACCGATCGTGATCGTGCCTACGCCCACGAGCGCGAGCTGCAAGCCGAACATCCCGTAGAAGATATGCCCTGCATACGTCGCGAGATAAAGTACCACCACGCCTACGGACGGCATGTAGGCGGCATAGTCCCGATCGAACCGCGCGAGCACCATGCCCCCGGCAATGAGCGCAAGGCCAACCAGAAAAGCGAAACCGATCTGCCGCTCCGGCGTGAGCCAACCGGCGTCGTACACGAGCTTCACGAAGTAGCCGGCCGCGAGGATAAACGCGATGCTCGCCGCCCAGGCCATGAGCTGGGTGGTGGTCACGGAGAGGCGGGACTGGGCAACGCTCCGTGCAGCACCCGCCGGCTGCGCCTTGGCGGCGGCCGGGGTTGGAGCGGTTTCAGGTTCGGCGCCGGTAAGATTCAGCGCCCGTTCTATCCGTGCCAGACGATCTTCTATCGCGGACAGCCGGTCGTTGGTGTCGCTCATGGGTTCGCTCGTTCCAGTTGTCGCGAATTACAGCCCGCGATGAATGAAAGTCAACGCGCTTCACCCGCGCTCTCGAAGTCGGCTTCGATCCAATCGAGCCAACGCTGGTAGACGTCCTGCGCGTGCACCGGATCCCCGGGAACGTGACCGGCAATGGGATAAGCGATGAACTGCACTCTCACGTCGTTGTCCTTCAGCGCGTGATAGAGCTTGTAGGATTGCGTCACGGTCACGCGTGCATCCCCCGTGTTGGAGAGAATCAGCGTCGGTGTCCTGATGTTCGATGCGTAGGCAATGGGCGACTGGCGCCAGTAGTTCTCCATGTTGTCGTTCAGCCACGGGGAACCCCCCAGACCAAGACCGGCCCAAACGTTCATGTCTGCGAGGTTGTACCAGTCATACCAGTCGGTGACGGCTGCTCCTGCCACGGCGGTGCGCCAACCCGTGTAGTGCGCGGTGAGCCACACGGTCATGTAGCCACCGTATGACCAGCCGCTCACTGCAATGCGGGACTCGTCGACGAATCCCTGTGCTTTCAGATGATCGATACCCGCCATCACGTAGGCGTCCCGGACCTTCACCGGCATCGTTGACGACGGCCCGCTGATAGTCACGGTGCTGCCCCGATAGTTGGGGCAGAAGACGATCCATCCCCTGGATGCGAGGGCTCGCGTGAATACATCATCGAATCCCAATGTCGAGGTACCCATCGGCCCGCCGTGAATCACGAGCACGAGCGGATACTTCTGCGTCGCATCGAAGTCAGGCGGGAAAATCGTGACCCCGTCCTCCTCCCCGAAGCCGTCGCACCGCCATGCCACGCGTGACGCCTTCCCGACGCGACGCGATGCGACGACATGATTGAAATCCGTTACCCGCTCCGGCTCGGTATCGAGGGACGCCATGACATAGAGCTCCATGGGTTCATCCGGTGTCGCAGCAATGAACGCCAGCGCACCATCGCGACTGAGGCTGCCGTGCTGCATCTCAACGCTTCCGAGCTCTATGTCCTGCACTTCCCCGCTCATCCACAGTCGCCACGCGCTGACACCGGTCCCGTCGAACGCCGCGGCGAGCACGCTCTGACCATCGGGGCACCAGGCCGCGGCTAGTGAACGGTCGATTTCCGCGCCGAGTCGCAACGTTTCACCGTTCGCGCGCAGCACGTTCACGGTGGCCGGGCTGAACGCGAACTCGTCGGTCGACTGCAGAAAGAGCAGATCGCCTTCTACCGAATATGCGCAACCCCATCCGAACCGATACCCCCATCCGTGCGTCAGCAAACGGTGCTCCCCGGTGCCGAGATCGAGGGAATGAAGCTGCATGTCCATCGTCTCCGTGCCGGAGTGGGGCGTCTTCGACCATTGGAAAGCAATCGAGTCGCCGCTCGGATGCCACGAGATCTGGCCAGAGGAGCTGACGCTCCCTTCGCTCAGCTCATGGCAGCGTGACTCACCGCCCTCGGCCACGACCGTCCAGATGTAACGGGGACGCGATTCGGATTGCGCGAGATAGGCATTGTCCCCGACCTCGAAGGCCTTGTTGTGTTTCGCATCGCCTTCGGGTTCGTCGAGGTCCTTCTCCGCCACAAACGAGATACATTCACCGTCAGGGCGCCAGGCGAAGCTGTGAACGCCTCGTTTCGCCTCGGTGATGCGCACCGGATCCCCACCCGCCATATTCATGACGAACACCTGGTCCTTTCGCTCGCTATCGGCGGCGAGAAACGCGAGACGATCGCCGCTGGGCGACCAACGCGGGTGGCGCACCGACGGTCGCTCGTGAGTGAGCACGCGCGTTGAACGCGATTCGAGCTCTACCAGAACGAGTTCATTGACGTAACGGTTCTCCGCCAGATCGGCACGGCGGACCATCACTACGACCTGATCGCCGGAAGGTGTGATCTGTGGCGCCATCGGCACTACGTGGTGAGCCAGATCACTCAGATCCAGATCTCGAGAATCAGTCGTCTCGGCCACGTCGTCCTCCTCCGCGCTCTAATGCATCGCGAGTCAAGCCGTCGCCTTACTCGTCGTCCTCGCAATCGCATCCACGATTTCGGGCCAAGCCCCTCGGGGCATCTCGTGCCCCATCCCGCCGATCACGAGCAATTCGGCATTCGGCAGCGCTTCGTGCGTATCCAGTCCACACCTCAGCGGAATGAGTGGATCCTCACGTCCGTGGATGACCAGCGACGGAATCTCGACATTGGCCAGCGCTGGTTTGCGATCACCGTGAGCAATGACAGCCGCCATCTGGCGGCTGAATCCCTCGGGGAAGAACGAGCGGTCATAGGCGATGCCCGCGCGTCTACGGCGATCCTCTTCGTCCACTTCGAACCCACCACCGCCAAAGGCGCGGGAGATCTGCAGTGAACGCTCGATGTTCTCTTCGCGGGAATTGGCCGGCGGACTGAGCAGCGCAGCCATTGCCTTGGGCTGCGCAGACGGCAGCTCGGGATTCCCTGTGGTAGACATGATCGACGTCATCGTATGAATGCGATCCGGATGGCGGATGGCCATGACCTGGACGATCATGCCTCCCATCGACGCGCCGCAGATGTGCGCTTTATCGATGCCGAGGAAGTCCAGGAGGCCGATGCCATCGTCCGCCATGTCGTCGAGCGTATAAGCCGTCTTTGGGCGCTCCCCCGCCTGAAGCGACGCCACAAGCGAGGCGATGTCGGGCGTGCCGGCATGCGAGAACTTGGCACTGAGGCCCGCGTCCCGGTTGTCGAACCGGATCACGTAATGCTCGGCATCGACGAGCTGGCGACAAAACTCTTCGTGCCATTTGATCATCTGTGCCCCGATGCCCATGACGAGCAGAAGCGGGTCGTGATCCGCTGAGCCGAAGGTGTCGTACTCCAGCTCGATTCCGTTCGCTCTCGCCTTGGGCATGACTTCTCCTGGGAGCGCACGCGAGCGCGCGCGGTGGAATGACTAAGGGAATGATTCTGCCCGAAAAGTGGAAATAGTGAAAAGGTGTCGCGCGGCGCGCTCAGGCCGGGCTCCCAAGCAGGCCCCAAAAGCTGCGGCTCAGTTCCGTGTTTCGCTCGCCTTCAGCTCTTCGACCAGTTCAGCACGACATTGATCTCGGTGGAGGAGTGAATCCGAGAAGGCAGTGCGGGAAGCGAGGAACACCGGGGGGACGGGCGCCGGAAACGAACGTGCGCGATGAGCAAGGGATGATGATCTGCCCACGAGGACGCGATCAGAGCGCACGCGGAGAAACGTGAAAGAACCATATGTCGTTTGGTTCCTCCGCAGGAGCTGGAGGCAGGACTTCAAGACCGCCAAATTCTCGGGCCACCTGTTCCGTTAGCGCACGAAGCTCTTGCTCAAGATCTGGGTCGGTGACCTTGGTGAGCTGCCCGCCGTATAGTTTTCCACCCAGACGAACTATGGCTCGGCCGTCTTCGATGGCGTCTCTGTGCCACCGCTTGAACCAGGCCATTGCCAGCCCAAACCACTCTGTTGCTGCACTGTCCCAATCTCGATTTGCCATGAACCCGAGATCGCACGGAATGTAGAGCTTGCCCCTGTGCAGCAGGAGCCCTGTGATCCGGGAAGTTCCGGGCCCAACTAACAATATTTCTCCAGATCCCGTCAAATCTCTGACAGTGGACCAATCGTCTACCGGTTCGGCAACAATCTCGCCAGTTTTGAAGTTGCCACCCTGAAGTGGCCCCATCGGTCCGTCCGACACACGTTGGGCGACGAGAACACCCCCCACGAGGAGAATTACTAGTAGAGCGAGTGTGAACGCTAGCTTCTTGAGCATTGGCATTCCCCAGCTTGGCCTCGTCGACCGGTACTAGTAAGGACGACCTTTGCAAGGAGATATTGCACTTATTGATCGAATCGACAGCGCCGCCCCGTCCCCGGAGGGGCGCCCAGCTCAGGTATTTCCATCTGAAGCTGGGATAGACTGCGTTCTCGCACTCCTGGGCAGGAGAGATGATGGCGGACAAGAAAGACCTGAAGGCGATACGCAAACGGCTCGACGACATCGAAGCCCGCCTCAAGAAA
>JAPULC010000232.1 GCA_027295305.1 Gammaproteobacteria bacterium | reverse complement strand
CCCGACCTCATTCGGGCCCGGGGCGGCCGCGCCCCCCCACCCTCCTGGCCCCCCGGGGGGGGGGACCCCCCGCGCTCGGACCGATATGCGGTGCAGCTCAAGAAGTTTGAGGACGAGCTGAACGATCCCTGGTGGTGGCCGTTTTGAGATCGCTTTGGATCCTGGTGATCAACACTCTAGAATAGATTTTCCGGCACGGTGATCTCGTCTGGGAGGATCGGGATGGATGTGAACGTGACCGGTCGTTCGCGGTTTCCCATCGCTTGGAGCGCGGCGGCTGCGCTGATCTTATCGATGCTAAGCGTGTCCTTCGTGCACGCCGCGACCGGGGTCTACACCTCAGTTCCCCTCAAGAAGGTGGACGAGCCGTTGTTGAAGGCGGCCAACGATAGCGAAGCGCTGTTTGTACGCCGGGGGCTGGTCTACAACGATCCCGATCTTCAGGCTTATGTTCAGTCGGTGGCAGACAAGATCTTGCCCCGGACGACCGATGCTTACATTCGCTATCGCATTTCGATCCTGCGCGACTCGATTCCCAATGCCTTTGCCATGCCCGACGGGCAGATCTACATCCACTCGGGCATGCTCGCGTTGATGGAAAATGAAGCACAGCTCGCGTCGCTGATCGGCCACGAGGCCAATCATGTGGCGGGCCATCACAGCATCCTCGCGCACCGTGACCTGAGGAACAAGGCGATCACCGGGGCAGTTGCAGGCTCCATTGTAGGCATATTCGGCGGGTCCGCGGCTGCCTATGGGCTGAACCTGCTGCTCGTGACCTCGCTGTTCAATTTCAGTCGTGATCTCGAGGAGGAGGCAGATCAACGTGCGGTTGCGCGTGTAATCGAGGCAGGTTACAACGTGCAGGAGATGCCCCGCCTGTTCGCGCTGATGATGGAGGACACGGAAGGATTGCGTCCTACCATGTCCACTATGTGGAGCACCCATCCGATGCTCGCACAGCGCGTTTTGTATCTCAGCGCCCGACCCGAAATTCGCAACTTCGATGATCTGAATGCGGTCGTCGGGATAGAAGCGTTCAACGCCGCGAGCAGGGATGTGGCGATCAGGACGATTCAGGACGACATCGACGGGAACTACCCGCGAGAAGCCATCCGGCTGACGCAAACGCTGCGGGAACGGTATGGCGATGACGCGGAGTTGCTCACGGAGCTTGGCGATGCCTGGCGCGCACTCGGCCCGAGAAGCCCGGAGTCTCAGGGCGACGTCACCAACAAGCAGAAGAAAAAGAACGTCAGAGCCAGGCTGAGTAAGTCGCGTGAAGAAGCGCAGGACGACATGCTCGCGTCTATCGAAGGGCGCATGCAATACGAGTCCAACATGAAACAGGCCATGTCGGCCTATTTGGCTGCATTGGCATTGGACGTGAGTTATGCGCCGGCCCACGAGGGGCTTGGTGAGGCACAGTTTGCATTGGCCGCACATCGGGATGCGGCGCGAAGTTTCCAGCAATACCTGAAGCTCGAGCCGCAGGCGCTGGATCGCTCTATCGTGATGGATCGAATGCGAGAGATCGTGCGCGAGCTCAAGGCGCAGCGCGCACGGGAATCAAACAATCAGCCTGAGGAATAGATTCGATGTATAGACGCTTGACGTTGTTCGTGGGCGTGCTGCTGATCGCTACGGGGGCAGACGCGCGATGGTTCGCTTCAGCTGAGTTTGCAGAGCCCGACTCGCGCCCGCACAAGCTTGCGCTGCTCCCGCCGCACGCCGAGATGATGAAACAGAAGATGGTCATGACCGAGCAGCTCGTGCAGGAGGCACAGCGCCTCGAAGCCATCACTACCGATGCCATGGCGGCTCATCTTCGTGATCGCGGCTACGAGGTCGTGGTCATCGATCAGAATGCGGTCAACGCAGATCCAGAGTTGCAGGAGCTCGTTCTCAAGGCCAACTCTAGATACGAGGAGGAGTGGGCGCGCATCGTCAGGAAACCAAAGCGTGTGCGATATGGCTATTACTCCGTGGGGGATGAAGCGCGAATTCTGGCCGCTGCGTTGGACGTGGATGGACTGATCTTTACTCGAATCGTTGCCACCGGCGCGGGAGGTGGCCAGAAGGCCCTGCGCATGCTGATCGGAGGCTTTGCGACCTTCACACGCCTCGATGCGAGCATCGTCGACGGAGATGACGGAGCAGTGGAAGCCTTCTACTTCGCACAGACGGAGACCGGCTACGCCGAGATCACCAAAAAGGCACAGAAGACGATGTCGAAGCTGACGGTGAAGACCTTGAAGAAGTATCCAGACATCGACGCGAAGCTGAAGGTCAAGGTGCCCACCCAGGAAGAGATCGCAGCCATCGAGGAAGAAGATGACGACAAGCTCATGGACGAGCTCGAAGCGCTCCTCGAAGAAGAATCCTCTCCGGAGGATACCGATTCCTGATCTGGCGCCGTTTTAGCGTTTTACATACCGGCATAGGTGACCCGGTAGATCACGCCGCCCTGGTCGTCCGAGATCAATAGGCTGCCGTCAGGTGCCACCAGCACGTCGTTGGGTCGTCCCCAGCTCTTCTGGCCTTCGAGCCAACCGGTGACGAAGGGCTCATAGCCCACCACGCGGTTGCCGTCCAGGAACGCAACGGAGACCTGATATCCCACCTTTTTGCTGCGGTTCCAGGAGCCGTGCTCCGCGATGAAGATCGCACCGCGATAGCGCTCGGGGAACTGATCGCCGGTATAGAACTTCATCCCCAGCGCCGCAGAGTGAGCCTGGATCGCGAGTGCAGGGGCGGCGTAATCCCCAGGCGCGTGCCCCTCTCCGAACTTGGGATCGGGGATATTGGCTCCGTGGATGTGCGGATAGCCGAAATGGAGGCCGCGGTGCGAGACGCGGTTCAGCTCATCGGGCGGCACATCGTCCCCCAGCATGTCGCGCCCATTGTCGGTGAACCAGAGCTCGGCGGTGTCCGGGTGCCAGTCGAAACCGACGCTGTTGCGGATGCCCGATACGAAAGTGATGGTGTTGCGGCTTACGATGTCGTAGCTGAGGATGGACCCGTGCGGCGCCTCGGGCTCGCAGATGTTGCAGGGCACACCCACGGGGATGAAGAGCCGTCCATCCGGACCGAAGGCGAGGTACTTCCACCCATGGTGGCTCTTGTCCGGCAGATCGTCCTTCACGATCTCCGGTTTGCCGGGCTGATCGAGACGCGCCTCGATGTTCGAGAAGCGGTATATCCTATCGCGGGCGCCGATGTAGAGATCGCCATCGTGGAACGCGATTCCGCTCGGCATCGTGAGCTTGCGTGCGATGATCTCGACGCCATCCGGCCGACCATCGCCATT
>JAPULC010000231.1 GCA_027295305.1 Gammaproteobacteria bacterium | reverse complement strand
CGATTACGCAAGGTCGAAGGCACTATTCGCACGCGCGTGCTGTTCTAGCTAGTTCCTGTCCCGAAACTCGCCGTCCTGGCGAGTTTCTGTTGACGCTGCGGCGAAATAAATTCGCCTGCGCTCCCAGGCCCTTGCTTTTTGCTGCGCGTTGCTCCGCAAAAAGCGGTCCTGCCGGGACATCCTTGTCCCGGACGCTAGTTCTTGTCCCTTTCGGGACAAGAACTAGCTAGCGCCGCACACGCCATCAGGGAATCTCGAAGTATCTTGCGGGAGGGGCTTCGAGGAACCTCGAAAAACCCGTTGTTCGGTAGGTCAGCTTTCTGCTTCTGAGAGGACAGTGCCCGCTTCGGTGGGCTTCTACGACACCGTCTAAAGTCTTTGGAATTCGCCCGCGGCACGCCGCTCGAGTATCTCCACCGCCGGTAGCTTCTTGCCCTCCACGAACTCGAGAAAAGCGCCGCCGCCGGTCGAGATGTACGACAGCCCATCGCGTACGCCGTATTTTTCAACGGCAGCCAGCGTATCGCCACCACCGGCAATGGAGAATGCATCGCTATCGGCGATCGCCTGGGCTACCGCGTGCGTGCCTTCCCCGAACTGGTCCACCTCGAAAACGCCAACGGGTCCGTTCCAGATGATGGTGCCGGCATCGCGCAGGATCAGCCGCAGATTGCGAATCGTCTCCGGCCCGATATCGAGGATCATCTCATCGGGTGCCACCTCGTCCAGCGGCCGCAGGATTGCTTCCGCCTCGTCCGAGAGCACCTTCGCCACAATGACATCAGCGGGAAGAGGAACGTCTACGTGCTCTGCGATTCGGCGCGCCTCGTTCACGAGTTCGGCTTCGATCAGCGATTTCCCGACATCATGACCGGCGGCGGCAATGAACGTATTGGCGATGCCTCCACCCACCACGATGCGATCGCAGATCTCTGCAAGGGCATCCAGAACCTTCAGCTTGGAGGAGACTTTTGCGCCACCCACAACCGCAATGAGCGGGCGAGCGGGTTCGCCCAAGGCGCAGCTCAGTGCTTCGAGCTCGGCGCTCAGCAGTGGTCCTGCACACGCTACCGGGGCAAACCGCGCAACGCCGTGGGTGGAGGCCTGCGCTCGATGAGCCGTGGCAAAGGCGTCCATCACGAACACGTCGCAGAGACCCGCAAGGCGTCGCGCCAGATCTTCGTCGTTGGCGGCTTCTCCCTCGTTGAATCGAGCATTTTCCAGAAGCACGACCTGGCCCGCTGCGACATCCACGCCGTCGAGATAATCCGTCACGAGCTCCACTCGCTGATCGAGGAGTTCTCCGAGGCGATCTGCTACTGGCCGCAACGTGAATTCGGGCTGAAAGCCGAGCCCAACACCTTCCTGCGGGCGGCCCAGATGGGAGATCACCATCACGCGTGCCTGAGCCTGCACCAGCGCCGCCAGAGTAGGAAGCGCCGCTAGAATGCGCGCATCGCTCACGATGCGCCCCTCCTTCATCGGTACGTTCAGATCTTCACGCACCAGAATACGTCTGTTGGAGACATCCACATCCGCGAGCGCCAGCGGCTTCATGGAGCCTTCAGCGGCTTCAATTTAGCCTTCAGCGGCTTCAATGGAGAAGTCTCTGGCTTAGCCAGCAGGCTCGTCACCACCTCCTCGATGTGCTCTCGGGTAATGCCGCATGCCTTCATGGCGACGTCTCCCGGTGCAGACACACCGAAGCGATCCACGCCGATGACGCGCCCGCGTTCACCAACAAACCGCCACCAGTAGTCCGGATGACCCGCTTCCACGGCCACGCGTCGCCACACCCGCAACGGCAACACGGATTCGCGATAGGACGCCTCCTGCTGAAGGAACACGTCCACCGACGGCATCGATACCACTCTGACGCCGGCACCGGCCGCATTCAGTCGGCCCGCCACGTCCAACGCAAGCTCCACCTCGGAGCCCGTCGCAAGCACCACGGCCTCGACCTCATCGGTTGGATCGAGCAGCACATAGCCGCCCCGTTCGACCCTGCCGAGCTGCTCTGCGGTTCTGCTCTGATGCGCCAGCTTCTGGCGGGTGAGAATCAATGCAGTGGGGCCATCTGCACGTCCCACCGCATACTTCCAGGCGAAGGCGGTCTCGGTCTGATCGCATGGTCGCCAGACGGAAAGGCCAGGCGTGTTGCGCAGCGTGGTCAGATGCTCCACCGGTTGATGCGTGGGTCCGTCCTCGCCCAGGGCAATCGAATCGTGGGTATAGACGAGTACGTGGCGCACGCCCATCATCGCTGCGAGACGCACCGCATTGCGAGCGTAATCCATGAACGTAAGGAACGTACCCGTGTAGGGGATGATGCCGCCATGCAACGCCATCCCGTTGGCAATGGCGGTCATTCCGAATTCGCGTACTCCGTAGAATACGTAGTTCCCATCGAAGTCGGTGGGGCTCACTGCCTTCGATTCGTCCCACTGGGTGCTGTTCGAACCCGAAAGATCCGCCGATCCACCGACTAACTCCGGCAGGAGCTTACCGATGACATTGATGCAGTTACGTGACGCCTCACGCGTGGCAATGATCGGCGCTTGGGCTTCTGTCTCCCGAATGAAGTGGTCAAGCGCCGCTGAGAACTCATCCGGCAAGCCCCCGCTCAAGCGCCGCTCGAGCTCCTTTGCGAGCTCCGGCTCGGCGTCACGATACTCTGCGTAGCGCTGTCGCCAGCGACTTTCCTCTTCCGCCCCTTTCGCCCTGCAATCCCACTCTGCATAGATGTCATCCGGGATCTCGAACGGGGGATGGCTCCAGCCCAGTTGCTCGCGTGCGAGCGCTACCTCCTCCTCGCCCAACGCTGCGCCGTGTGAAGCCGCAGTGCCCGCACGATTCGGTGCGCCAAAACCAATCACCGTCTTGCAGCAGATCAGACTGGGGCGATCGGGCTGCGCCATCGCAGAGTCGATTGCACCGGCAACGGCTTTCCAATCGTGGCCATCGACATCGGGCACCACGTGCCACCCATAAGCTCGGAATCGTGCCGGCGGGTCATCTGGGAACCAATGCTTCACCTCGCCATCGATGGAGATGCCATTGTCATCGTAGATGCAAACGAGCTTACCTAGCCCCAGGGTGCCCGCCAGCGACGCGACCTCATGTGAGATCCCTTCCATAAGGCAACCGTCCCCAACGAAGGTGAACGTGTGGTGATCGATGATCTCCTGGCCGTTACGGTTGAATCTTGCAGCGAGCATCTTCTCGGCGATCGCCATCCCAACGGCATTGCCGAAACCCTGACCCAGCGGTCCCGTGGTGGTCTCCACCCCCGGGGCGTGACCGTATTCGGGATGCCCCGGGGTTTTCGAATTCAATTGCCGGAAGTCGCGAAGGTCGTCCATGCCGAGTTCATAGCCGGTGAGATGCAACAGCGAGTACAGCAAAATCGAGGCATGGCCGTTGGACAGCACGAAGCGGTCGCGATTGATCCACTTGGGATTCGCTGGGTTGTGCTTCATCACGTCACGCCACAGCACTTCGGCTATGTCAGCCATACCCATCGGCGCGCCCGGATGTCCCGAATTTGCGCGCTGAACTGCGTCCATGGCGAGCGCCCGAATCGCATTGGCGCGATCAGTGCGGGAAGGCATCGACGAATCTCCGGGAGGTTGAACCGAGAAGCCGGGTATTGTCACCGCATGGCGCAGTGCCTGCAATTCAAACCCCCCAGCACCCGCGATTTTGTCCTCGGGATCAAGCGCCAAGCCTTGGAGCCCCGGCGCGCACACATCGTTCACATTGAGGTTAGAATGGCACGCCACCGTGGGCGGGGGCCTCCCGCGACAATAAAATTTGGGTAGTTTCCGTCGGATACTACCCCCGGGGCTCGGATGCCGCGGCAGCCTGCGGCTGACGTAAGCATTTCCGCTTTTCCGAAGCTCAGCTGCAGGAAAAGCAAGGCAATGGGAGCTTTCGCAAACCGCGTTTGCGGGAGCGCAATAGGAAATTGCCAGGGAGGGCAATTCCCGTAAAAGAATTAGGTAGCGCACGCATGTCCGATCATCACGTCTTCACCTCCGAGTCTGTATCTGAAGGCCACCCCGACAAGATGGCGGACCAGATATCCGACGCAGTTCTCGACGCCATGCTGACACAGGACCCTGATTCCCGCGTTGCCTGCGAAACGCTCATCAAGACCGGGCTCGTGGTGGTCGCCGGCGAGACGCGCAGCAATGCGAAGGTGGATATCGACGCTCTATGCCGGTCTGTGATCCGCGACATCGGCTACGACACGCTGGAATCCGGATTCGATCCTTTCGCGTGCACGGTGGTCAACGCGCTTGGACGACAGTCCCCCGACATTGCCATGGGCGTGGATCCTGCCAATGAAAAAGAGCAGGGCGCAGGGGATCAAGGCCTCATGTTCGGCTTCGCCACCAACGAGACCGAGGTGTTGATGCCCGCACCGCTCACGTTTGCCCACCGACTCATGCGTAAGCAAGCAGAGGTCCGGCGATCGGGCAAGCTCGCGTGGCTGCGACCCGATGCCAAGAGTCAGTTGACTTTCAGATACGACGAATCGGGACATCCGGTCTGCGTCGAAGCCGTGGTGCTTTCCACGCAGCACACCCCGGATGTCACGCAAAAAGAAGTTCACGAGGGTGTCATGGAAGAGATCATCCGTCCGGTGATCCCCGGCAACTGGCTGACGGCTGACACGAAGATCTTCATCAACCCCACGGGGCAATTCATCATCGGCGGCCCGGTAGGCGACTGCGGGCTGACCGGACGCAAGATCATCGTAGACACCTATGGAGGGATGGCGCGCCATGGTGGCGGCGCATTCTCCGGCAAAGATCCGTCAAAGGTCGATCGCTCCGCGGCTTACGCAGGCCGTTACGTGGCAAAAAACATCGTGGCAGCCGAGCTGGCGGATCGCTGCGAGATTCAGGTGAGCTATGCCATCGGTGTGGCGAAGCCCACGTCCATCAGCCTCGATACCTTCGGCACCGCACGGGTGAGCGAAGACAGGATCATCGACGCCGTCCGTGAGGTCTTCGATCTACGCCCACAGGCACTCGTGGATATGCTGGACCTCAAGCGGCCCATCTATCGCAATACGGCGGCGTACGGACACTTCGGGCGCGAGGAGGAGGGATTCACATGGGAGCGCGTCGACAAGGTGGAGGCGCTGCGCGCCGCGATCTGAAGCTAACGAGTCTGTCCAGTGGTCTGCAACACCCAATCCAGCAGGGTATGAGATGTCCGAGCCCCGCGTGAGCTTCGAGTTCTTCCCACCCCGGACCAAGAAGGGCAATGAACGGCTCGCGCGGCGCGCAGAGCGGCTCGCAAGCGCAACGCCGGAGTTCTTTTCGGTGACCTACGGTGCGGGGGGCTCGACCCGGGATCGCACAGTCGAGACCGTGCTTACACTTCGGGCCCGGGGCCTCGAGGTCGCCCCTCACCTCTCCTTCGGCACGGCGAGCGATGACGAAACACTCACGCTGCTGCAGACCTTTCGTGAGGCGGGTATCGGTCGCATCGTAGCCCTGAGAGGTGACGTGCCTTCGGGGCTTGGCACCGCAAGACAGCTCCGCTATGCGGAGGAGCTGGTTGGATTCATTCGCAAGCACACCGGCCGAACGTTCCACATCGAAGTCGCGGCCTACCCCGAATGCCATCCCGACTCCACGAGTCCCGATGACGATCTCGTATTCTTTCAGCGCAAGGTCGAGGCGGGGGCCGACAGTGCAATCACGCAGTTTTTCTACAACACCGATGCCTACTTCGACTATGTCGAGCGCTGCGCATCCGCAGGTATGCACATCCCCATCGTCCCGGGAGTCATGCCCATCACCAACTATGCGGGCCTCACCCGCTTTGCCGATAGTTGCGGCGCCGAGATTCCACGCTGGATCAGACGACGGCTGGAAACCTATCGTGACGACGAGGAGAGCCTGCGGGCCTTCGGAGAGGTGGTGGTCACCCGGCTCTGCGAGCGGCTGCTGGCAGGCGGCGCCCCCGGGCTTCACTTCTACACGCTGAATCAGACTCAGCCGAGCCTGAGGATCTGGGAGCAGCTCGCAATCTCTGCGCCGTCTTCGCAGTCCTCTGCGCCGTCTTCGCAGTCCCCTGCGCCGTCTTCGTAGTCCTCTGCGCCCTATTCGCAGTCCTCTGCGCCATGATCCCAAGTTGCGGGCATAATCGCTCCCATGCAGTTGCCCCGATATTTCGTCGACGATCCGCTCACGCAAGGCTCCCTCGTGACCCTCAGCGAGCGCCAGGGGCATCATCTGCTCCGGGTGCTACGTCGGGGTGCCGATGCGGTTGTCGAACTGGTGGACCCGCGTGAACGCGCCTGGTCGGCCCTGATCGTGCGGACCGATCCAAAGCAATGCGAGCTCGAGGTCCTGGCACGTGTCGAACGAGATGCCGAATCCCCGCTGAGGGTTCATCTTGCCATTCCGGTACTCAGAAGCGCGCGGTTGGATCTCGCAGTTCAGAAGGCCACGGAACTCGGTGTCTCCGAGATCGCGCTGTTCACGAGTGAGCG
>JAPULC010000230.1 GCA_027295305.1 Gammaproteobacteria bacterium | reverse complement strand
GGTATATGCCATCGAGCCGAGTGTCGACATCAATGGCCGCGCCGTCATCATTCGTGCCCGTATTCCGAATCCCGGGGCACGGCTTCGCCCCGGTCTCTTCGCCCGCGTTCGACTGATTCTGGATCGCGCCGACGACGCGCTGCTCGTTGCCGAGGACGCCATCGTTCCCGAGAAGGACCAACATTTCGTCTATCGCGTGGTGGACGGTCGCGCACTGCTCACCGAGGTGGAGCTCGGGAAACGCGAGAACGCCATGGTCGAGGTTCGCTCGGGACTTGCACGCGGCGACGTGGTGGTCACCGCCGGACAGTTCAAGCTTCGAGACGGTGTGCGGGTCGAACCTGTCCCCCCGAAGAGCTCCACCGCTGCGGGAGCTGACGGTTGATCATCTCGGATATCAGTATTCGCCGGCCGGTGCTTGCCACGGTGGCGAACCTCATCATCGTTCTGCTCGGGGTGATCGCGTACGACCGCTTGACCATTCGCGAGCTGCCGAACATCGACGAGCCAGTGGTCACCGTATCCACCATCTACCCCGGGGCGAACGCGGAGATCGTCGAGTCCCAGGTCACCCGGGAGCTGGAGGACTCGATCTCGGGCATCGAAGGTGTCGACTACGTGAGCTCGATCAATCGAGCCGAGCAGAGTCAGATCTCCGTGCGCTTCAAGGCCAGCCGCGATCCCGACGGAGCGGCCAACGACGTGCGCGATCGCGTCGCTCGGGCGAGGCGCTTTCTGCCAAGAGAAGTGGAAGATCCGGTGGTGCAGAAGATGGAAGCCGACGCGCGGCCCATCATGTACAACGCCATCAACTCCGATCGCCACAACGATATGGAGCTCTCCGACTACGCCGATCGCATCGTGAAGGATCGGTTGCAGGTGATCCCGGGCGTGGCCCAGGTACAGATCTTCGGGGAGCGCCGTTACGCTATGCGCATCTGGCTCGATCGTTCCCGTCTCGCCGCGTACCAGCTGACACCGGCGGACGTGGAGAACGCCATCCGTCAGCAGAATATCGAGATTCCATCGGGACGCATCGAAAGCAGCGATCGCGAGTTCACGGTGCTCGCCGAGACTGATCTGCGCACCCCGGAGGACTTCCGCCAGATCATCCTGAAGGACGCCGAAGGCTATCTCGTGCGCCTCGGCGATGTGGCCGCGGTGGAGATCGGACCTGCCGACGAACGCAGGCTGTCGCGATTCACCGGCAAGAACGCCATCGGCTTCGGCCTCGTGAAGCAATCCACTGCCAATCCGCTGGACGTCTCGCGCGGCGTGCGTGCAGAGATCGAGAAACTGAAGGAAGTGCTTCCCGAAGGCATGGAAGTGAGCATTGGATTCGACTCGTCACTTTTCGTGGAGGAGTCCATCGAGCGCGTCTTCATCACTATTTTGGAAGCCATCGCCCTCGTGGGTCTGGTGATCTTTCTGTTTCTGCGTGACTGGCGCGCCAGCATCATTCCGTTGGTGACGATCCCGGTGGCGCTGATCGGCGCTCTGATGTTGATGTACGTGATGGGCTTCTCCATCAACACCATCACCTTGCTCGCATTCGTGCTCGCCATCGGTCTCGTGGTGGACGATGCCATCGTGATGCTGGAGAACATCTACCGCCACATCGAGCAGGGCATGCCGCCCCTGCAGGCGGCGTTCAGGGGCAGCCGCCAGATCGGCTTCGCCATCATCGCCATGACCTTCACACTCGCTGCCGTGTTCGCACCCATCGCCTTCACCGAAGGTAAGACCGGCAAGCTCTTCGCGGAGTTCGCTCTGACACTCGCCGGCGCGGTGATCGTCTCGGGCTTCGTGGCATTGACGCTGTCGGTCACGATGTGTTCGCGCATGTTGAAACATCACCGCCATGGCACGATGTTCAACGTGACGGAGCGGGGCATTGTCGCGATGACCAACGGTTATCGCTATCTACTGCAACAGACGCTGACCATACGCCCGGCGATCATCGTCACCATGCTCGCGGTGGCGGCATTCGCCGTGGCGCTCTATCAGAGGTTGCCGAGCGAGCTCGCCCCCGTGGAGGATCGGGGTTCGGTCATGGCATTCGCCTCGGCCCCGGAAGGCGCCACCCTGCACTACATGAACGAGTACGCGCAGGAGGTCGATCGCATCTTTCTCTCGGTCCCCGAGATCGAGTCGTATCAGCTGATTCTTGGATGGCCCACCGTCGCCAACATGATGGCGTTCACGCGTCTCGTGCACTGGGACGAACGTGAGCGCGACGCAACCGAGATCGCGCGATCCATGGTCCCAGAGCTGATGGCCATCCCGGGCATTCGCGCGTTCGCAGCGAACCCGCCCGCTCTCGGCTCGGGGGGTCCCAGCCAGGCAATCCAATTCATCATCCAGAC
The DNA here is from genome assembly GCA_027295305.1 of Gammaproteobacteria bacterium. Taxonomy (GTDB): domain Bacteria; phylum Pseudomonadota; class Gammaproteobacteria; order Pseudomonadales; family Azotimanducaceae; genus JAPULC01. The sequence goes on along the minus strand of JAPULC010000230.1, from coordinate 1,174 downwards.
CACCGATTCCTACGAGGCGCTCGACCGCAACATCCAGGAAATTCTGAGCCGGCTGCGCGACGAGCCGGCGCTGGTGAACGTCGACACCGACCTGAAGCTCAATAAGCCGGAGTTCAGGGTCCAGGTGAATCGCGAGAAGGTGGCACTCGTAGGCGCCAACGTGAGCGTCATCGGGCGCACCCTCGAGACGATGCTCGGCGGACGCAAAGTCACGAGATTCAAGCGCAATGCAGAGCAATACGACGTGATTCTGCAAGTCGCCGATGTCGATCGCCGCGACCCCGACGACCTGACGTCAATCTATGTGCGCGGTAAGAACGGCGAGATGATTCAGCTCTCGAACCTCGTGGAAGTGCGCGAGACCGTCACTCCGCGAGAGCTCAACCACTTCAATCGTTTCCGTGCGGGCCGCATCACGGCAAGCATCGGGGACGGCCACACGCTCGGCGAAGCCCTCGACGCACTGGAGCGACACGCTCGCGACGTGATGGGGCCCAACGCACAGTTCGACCTCGAGGGGATGGCGCGCGAGTTCAGGGAGACCTCGAGCTCGATCTACATCACCTTCCTGCTTGCATTGGTGTTCATTTATCTCGTTCTAGCCGCCCAGTTCGAGAGCTTCATCTCGCCGCTGGTGATCATGCTGTCGGTGCCGCTCGCGATGGCCGGCGCGTTGATCGCGCTCACCCTTTCCGGGGGCACGCTCAACATCTACAGCCAGATCGGGCTGATCACGCTGGTGGGTCTCATCACCAAGCACGGCATCCTGATCGTGGAGTTCTCCAATCAGCTGCGAGCGCAAGGCAAGGAGCTCTTTGAGGCGGTGATGGAAGCGAGCGTGCTTCGGCTTCGGCCGATTCTGATGACCACCGGGGCCATGGTGCTCGGCGCCTTGCCCCTCGCACTTGCCGAAGGGGCCGGAGCCGAGGCACGACAGGAGATCGGCTGGGTGATCGTGGGGGGAATGACATTCGGTACGCTATTGACGCTGTTCGTCGTGCCCGTGGTCTACACCTACCTCGTCAAGCACTCTCACCTCGCGCGCATGCAGCAACTACCGGACACGCCAGCGGCAATCCCCGACGCTGCGCCGGCGGATTGATTGTCCTCTGTAGGCGCGGCTTCGGATCACTTCACCGCAGGCGACGCCGCGGACCGCTTCAACGTCGGCGCG
>JAPULC010000023.1 GCA_027295305.1 Gammaproteobacteria bacterium | reverse complement strand
ACGCCAAGGGCCTGCTTCAGCACGAGCGTACAGGTCTGGCCGGAATCTCCCGCTCGCTGGTGGCTCTGGAGCGTCTGAAAGAGCAGGCGACGAGCGTCAAGCGCGGCAATGCCACATTGATGGACGATCCGGCGTTTCGGGCCAAGGTGGGGTCGCTGGAAATAGATATCAGAGCCCTCGAGTTCACCGAGCTTCGCAGCCTCGCAACCGCTGCATCGGGTGGCGACCCGGGACCTGAATCTTCGATTCTGAAGCTCAAGGGTACCGAAATTCAGCAGCGGATCTCGAAGCTCACGGTGGAAGCCGCGGGCATCTACGCAGCCAACTGGGGCGCCAAGCCGGTGGGGGTCAAGTTCGGCCGCAACGCCATGGCTGGCTACCTCGGCGGACGCGCCAACACCATTTACGGCGGCGCGAGCGAAGTGCAGAAAGACGTCATCGCGAAGAACGTGCTGGGGCTCAAAACTCAGGGCGGATCCAACTGAGTCGTTTCCAAAACCGATAAACAGGCGGCGCCCGTCACTGGACCGGCGCAGTGAGATCATATGAATTTCGATTACACCGACGAGCAGCAACTCCTGAAGGACAGCGTGGAACGCTTCGTCCGGGACAATTACGATCTGGACAAGCGCAATGCGCTCGTGAGCAAGGAGCCAGGATGGAGCGAGGAGTGCTGGAAACAGTATGCCGACCTCGGCTGGTTGGGGTTGCCCTTCTCGGAGGAAGACGGTGGCTTCGGCGGCACCGTCGTGGAGACCATGCTTCTCATGGAAGAGTTCGGCAAGGGGCTCGTGGTGGAACCCTATCTCGCCACCGTGGTGCTCGCAGGTGGCGCCCTGCGCCGCGCGGGCACCAAGGATCAGAAACAGAAGCTGCTTCCTGGCATCATCGATGGATCACTTCACATCTCACTCGCGTACGCCGAGGAGCAGGCGCGTTTCGATCTTCACGACGTCGTCACGAGCGCCCGCGCCGAGGACGACACGTTTGTTCTGAACGGCACCAAGTCACTGGTGTTGAACGCCGCCAACGCGAGCCACGTGATCGTGTCGGCGCGTACCAGCGGCGGCCAGATCGACACCACTGGAATCACGCTGTTTTTAGTTCCCACCGATGCCGAGGGCGTCGAGCGCGTGAACTATCCCACCGTGGACGGCCTGCGCGCCTCCGAGGTCATTCTCAAAGATGTCAGGGTGGACAGGGACGCTATCGTGGGGGAACTCGATCAGGGCCATGCAGTGCTCGCAGGTGCAATAACGGACGGGATATTGGCGGTGGCTGCCGAGGCAGTCGGGGCGATGGAGATTCTCTACAAGGACACGGTCGAGTACACGCAGCAGCGCGAGCAGTTCGGACATCCGTTATCGGATTTCCAAGTCCTGAAGCATCGCATGGTGGAGATGTTCATAGAGTACGAGCAGTGCAAATCGCAGCTCTTTCGCGCCACCATGGAAGCCGCCGAGGAGGCTCCGGATACCGAGAAGGACATACATGCGCTCAAGGCCCTGGTCGGCAAAGCCGGCATCTTCGTGGGTGAGAACGCAGTCCAGCTCCATGGCGGAATGGGAATGACCGAGGAGCTACGCGTCGGCCACTACTTCAAGCGCCTGCTCGTGATCGACAGCCAGTTCGGCAACTCGGACTATCATGTCGAGCAATTTGTGATCCACTAGACATGAGCCGCTGAGCCAACCAGCGTCACCTAGGATCAGAGTGCTTTAGCTTTCAAGGGCTGATACCGCTTGTTCTGACCTAGATGTGAATTCACCGGTTGCCATATCCACGTACGGGTAGCCGAGCTTAGTAACTTGTTATCCCAACCCGGACTCGACTAAAGGGCTTAGCGCCGACTCGAGCGCATCGACGGTGGCGTGCCAACAGCAGTACTGGACCTAGGTGAGCAGAGGGTCATCCTTCGGCAACTGCCTGGCATGCCAGATTGCCAATCTGCGCCTGATCGACTTTTGCGAGACCTGCTCCTCGGGTATCGGCGCGATGAGCTTGTCGTGCACCAGCAACCGATATATGTACAACGCTTTCTCGTTGGTCGAGTCGGTGGGCTCGAACTCCACCACGCCTCGTTCTTCGCCGTATTTCACACCGGCTTCCAACGCCGCTCGAAACAACTCCGCTTCGTTCTTCAGTTTCTTCACACGACTGCCCTGGGCGTCGTCCAAGTGAGCTCAGTGTAGCGCAGAGGTCGCGGCAGATCGCCGTGAGGAGCCATCATCGCGACGAGCGATCACTTGCCTGACGGGGTGAGCGAAATAGGTTGGGTTGGGCACATTCATCCAGAACCTTCCAGGTTGAGGCACCGTCGCGCATCTTGATCTGAATCGAAGCGACCACGTCAGGATCATCCATGTTGCGGACGTTCACAGCGACCGTATCCGTGCCGTCGCTCCTCTTCCTGGCACGCTCGTGGTGCGTTACGCAGCCCAGTTCCTACAGCGGTAAAACTCGAGTGTCCCATTGCAAAGCAGATGCGCTGTCAGCTTACACATGGCGCATCTGCTTTGCAATCGACTTGAACGGATTTCCTCGAGTAATACGCCCATATCCCACCGTAGCGGCGACATATCGAGCAGTTGCACTGAGTTAGTTTCCGCGGCTTTCTAGCGACTTGTAAGGTGACTGCGCCACAGTGGCACGAGGCGGTTGGCATCGCAGAACGCTCTTGTTGGCGGCTTACGATACTACCGGAGTGCCAGGATACCCGCACATGAACTCGTTACAAAATCACGAATGGCTCACGACGATCTCTTCCATGAACTTGACGGAGTCTTGATTCAAGACTCCTTTTCGTATCAGCCATGCGTCTTTGATGGGTACCGGAACTTGCGCTTGCCCTTGGAACTTGGTCCTTTACGCGAACCGCTCCAGAATTTGGGTCTGGAAGGCCTCCAGGCAGGCTTCCTCAGCGCCGATGTTGAGTAGCTGGTGATGCGCCCGTTCGAGCACTGTTTTCAGCGCGTCCGGATCGCCAGGCACAATCAGTTCGGGATCCGTCGTATCGAAGTAAACGACGTTGCCATCCGGATCCTTGGTTTGCCAGTGGGCTCCCGGGGCGCTGCCGAACTCTTCTGCTGTGTAACGCGCGGGTTCGCCTTCCAGGGTCAACCCGGCTGCAGACATCTGTTCGTAGACTTTGAAAGGATCGGCCCCCCTGAAGTTGAGCCAATACGCGTCCACCAAGCTCATCAGGGCGAACCGGCAATCACCATTGCCCATCTGCACCCAGCGCTCATCATTGTTGCCGGTGACTTCAAGCCCCATTGCTTCATAGAAGGTGCGCGTCGCTTCATTGTCTGTTGTTTTCAGGCAGAAGACGAAACTGCCGGCGAATTTTCCAGGTTCAGTCAGCGGGGTGGTATCAAGGCCAAGGTCCGTGTGCGCCCTGTTCTCAGACGGCATGAATTTTTCAAGGACTTTGGAGCGAAAGGCATCCTGGCACTCTTGCAATGCACCCACGTTGATGAGCTGCTTTGATGTTGCATCAAGCACTCTCTGCAATGCGAGGGCATAGCCTTTCGCACCCGTCTCTCCTTCATTCGTATCGAAGAATACGTTGTTTCCATCCGGATCCCGGGTGATCCAATTGCGGCCATCGGCGTCAGCATCGTACTTCTCTTTCTTGTATTGCTCAGGCTTGCCCTCAAGCTCCAGACCCTTGCCCGTCATGACCTTGTGCATCTCAAAGGGATCAGCCCCCCTGAAATTGAGGCAGGGCTCATCAAGAAACGTCATCAGGGCAACATCAACGTCGCCATTGTTGAGAAGGACACTTTTGGGTTGGTCAATGTGGACCTTCATGCCAAGCGCCTCGTAAAAGCGTCGCATGGCAGCAAGATCTTTGACATTCAGGCATAGGGTGAAAAGACCAGGGAACATGGGAGATTTCCATTTTGGCGCTGCAGGTCGCCGGACCATCATTGGGTCAAGGAAGGCGAATTTTGTCAACAGCGCGCCTTTGCGTGTCGAGGTAAGGCAATGGGTCGAAAGCGTCGTTCTAGTGCCAAACGGCCTCGCGCATCCGCACTTGGCAATCGCCGCGGGTGAATACTTCCCGAGGCTGTTCAGTTCGCCCTTCATTCGGTGGCGCGAGTTATTGGCTCTTGCGCCGGCTCCGCGGGGCGACCCGACGAGAGGCGCCCGGCGTGCCAAGAAAGGAGAATCACTCAGAACCTGATCATCTACGCCCTGAGCGCTGACGCCTGCGAACCTGCCCGTCCGCCGAGCGCGCCACCTGTTGGCGACGCCCCGCCACATCGCCATCACGGGTACGGTGCACCTGCGTGCGATCGCGGACAGATGCGCCGTCGCTGTTTCTTGCGGCACGATCGCGCCGCGCTCTCACCCGGTCGCCATTTTCGTCGGTCACCCGGTCCGCGCGTCGGGCGCGAACATTGCCTTCACCGTCCGTACGCACCTGGCGCCCTCGAACGAGTGTGTCACCGTCCTCATCGGTACGCATGCGGCGTTGGGAGGCGCCCCTTGCACCGTCTTCCGTGCGATACGCACGATCGCGTCCGGCCGCTATCACGTCGCCTTCGGCATCGGTCACGCGGTAGGCGCGTCCCGCGACCACGTCACCTTCGTCGTTGTGGCGCACGCCGCGTACCACGTCAACGGTCTTGCCGTCCTCGGTGGTGAAGCTCTTGTGGGTCCTGCCGTCCTCGGCATACGCGCCAAGCGTGTACAGACACAGCGCAAACGCCATATTGGCAATGTAGCTCGATCTCTTCATGGCTAGCTCCTTGGGGATCAATCTCGATCTCTGCCATAACAACGTCGGCGGGCCCATTCCCGTTGACCACCAGGACAGCGCAATGTGTGACGCCGATCACGTTTTCCGGCTGGGTAGCCAAGGACGCAGATTGGCTGTTCGGCTTTGCTCCGGCCCCCGATAGGACCGATACTAGGGGCCTACTTCCGGCCCCAAGGACCTCTAGGCGGACATGGCTGAACCTGCGCTATCGCTCGAGACAATATTCACCCCGGAATTCATCGCGGACCCCTATCCGACCTATCAGTATCTGCGCGAGCACCATCCGGTCATGAGACTGCCCGGCATGGACCTCTGGGTGCTCACCCGCTACGAAGACATACAGAGCGGGCTGAAAGACAAACGGCTGGGGCACACCTTCGGCCAGTCGAAAGAGGCGATCGCGGAGATGGAAGCCAACCCATCCATCAGAAGCCTGTCAGACACCATGCTTCTCAAGAATCCGCCGGATCACATGCGGCTGCGGGGCCTCGTGGCCAAGACCTTCACCGCGAAGCGCCTCGAGAACATGCGCGCGCGGATTCGGGCCATCGCCAACGAACTCATCGACGCAATGATCGAATCGGGACAAGGCGATCTGGTGCTCGGCTTCACCCATCCCCTTCCGGTCATCGTAATCTGCGACCTGCTCGGCGTCCCCGAATCCGATCGCCCCAGATTCACAGAAGGAAGCCAGGTGAGCGGACGCATCATCGACCCGACGCCGATGACCGACGAGGAACTCGCGGAGGCCAATCAGCGCACGCTGGAGACCAATGCCTATTTCGAGGCGCTGTGCGAGGAGCGTCGCAAGAGTCCCCAGGACGATCTCATCACCGCGCTGGTGCAATCGGAGACCGAGCACGGCAAATTGAGCAAGGAAGAGCTCACGGCCAACATCACGCTGTTGTTCGGCGCAGGTCATGAGACCACCGTGAACCTCATGGGGAATGCGTTGTTGGCGCTATATCGAAACCGTGCTCAACTCGCGCTGCTGAAATCCGATTTCTCGTTGATGCCGAACGCGGTGGACGAATTTCTGCGCTACGACTCTTCTGTGCAGCTCACCGGGCGCGATACGTTGACCGATGTGGAGATCGGCGGCGAGCGCATCCCCAAGGGACACGAGGTGCTGTTCCTGTTGGGGGCCGCCAATCGCGATCCGGCAGTGTTCGAGGATCCCGATCGACTGAACATCGAACGCCAAGACTTGAAGCCGGCGTCCTTCGGCGGAGGCATTCATCTCTGCCTTGGCGCGCCGCTGGCGCGCATGGAGGCTGCCGAGGCGCTGCCTCTGCTGCTTACGCGGCTGCCCGAGCTGGAGCTCGACGAGATCGAGAATCCAACCTGGAAGCAAACCATCACGCTGCGAGGACCGAGCGAGCTGCCGGCTCACTGGTAGCCGGTTTCATGCAGTCCGCCTTCAAAGGGAGCACGCGATGACCGAGCCCATCGAATCCGCGGCACTTGAAGCGTACGGACGATTTTTCACTCACTTCAACACCCGCGACGCGGCCAAGTTCACTTCGGCGCTTAACTTTCCGCATGTTCGTGTCTCACCGCGACGTGCCCCGGCGGTCATCGAAGAGCCCGAAACGCACGAAGAGAGGCAGACGTGGGAGCCGTTCATTGCCACCGGGTGGGATCACACGATCGGAAAGCCGGGCGAGTGCCTGCATGTCGGCGAAGCGAAGGCCCACGTGTTGGGTGGTTGGACGCGCTACACCGCCGACGAGAAGCCGATTCTGTCGAATACGGTGGCCTACATCGCCACGCAAGTCGAAGGACAATGGGGCATTCAGTCTCGATTCGGTATCGATCCGGGCAATGGGGGCGATACCACCACGCACTACGACCAGGCAGTAGACACCGTGACCGCCTACGTCGAAGCGTTCAACGCACGTGACTGGTCACGATGTGCCGAGGCGATGAACTATCCGACATTGCTGATCGATCCCGGACGGGTCGGCCGGTGGGACTCCGCCAACGACTTCGCGAAGGCGCTCGCGGAAGCGCAGTTGCCACGTGTGAGCGAATTCGAGGCGAAGGCCGTGCAGGGTGGCCCCAACGCGGTAAATGTTGCGTTGGACGCGATGCTGGACGACGGCGCACGACGCGTGCAAGCGCTCTTCTCGGTCACCTTGCGAGACGCTCATTGGGGAATACAGGCGCGCTCGATCATCGAGAAGTAGAGCTAGACGATGGCATCGATCACGTAGGGACCTGGCTGACTCAAGCCTCTCTCGAGCTCTCTCGCGAAATCTTCGCAGGTCGCAACCTGTGCTCCCGGCACCCCCATGCTTCGGCCAAGCCCGGCCCAGTCGATGTCGGGATTACCGATGTCGAACATGCCCGCCGCCTTGTCGCCGATCTCGTTTACACCGAGGCGCCGATACTCCACCTCGAGAATATTGTATTGGTGGTTCGAGAAGATCACCGTCGTGACGTCCAGACCTTCCCGCGCCTGGGTCCAGAATGCTTGATTGGTGTACATGGCACCGCCGTCGCCAAGCAGCGCCAGAACCGGCCGATCAGGACACGCGATGGCGGCCCCTGTGGCAGCAGGGCCACCTTGACCAATTGAGCCGCCGGTGAGATTCAGAAATGAACACGGCGCGGCCGTGCCTACGGTCGCGAACGCGGCACCGCCGCCGCCCGAGTCAGTACAGATGATGGCGTTCTCCGGGAGCAATGCGGCAACGATATTGGCAACATGTCGTGTAGAGAGCTCACCGCTCGGAATCTCCGGGCGGCGCTCTTCGTTTCGCGCACCCGCATCCGCCGGCGCGCCCAAAGCATCGGCCACGGCTTCCAAGCCAGCGACGACATCTTCATAGACGTGTGCAAGACGCACGACGTCGCAGGTCTCGGGAACCAGACTGCTAGGCATCTCTGGATAAGCAAAGAAGCTCACGGGTGGCTCGGCGCCCGCCAGTACCAGATGTCTGGCCTCGCCAATGGCTTCCAGCACTTGCTCCGGGAAGTACGGCATGCGCGCGACGGGTGGTCGACCCGGCCCCATCTCCACACGTGCGGGGAATGTGGTTGCCATTACACGGCACCCAGTCACCTGGGCGATGCGTGCTGCATGGATCAAACCTTCCTCGCCGAGCCCATCGCCATCCAACAACAGGACGGTGTCGCCATCGAGGTTCTTCACCGCAGTGTCTACCGCTTCCTGGCTCACCTGCGCTCGGACGGGTGACGGATTCGGCTGCGTCGGACCGTTCGATGGTCCCCATGCGCAATCGGCGGGGACGATCAGCGTTGCCACCTGGCCCACACCACCGGGATTGCGTTGCAGCGTCGCGCTCACGGCGTCGGCGCCGTCTCGAGCCACGCCCTGCGACGTGCGCGAGCGTCTAACCCAGCTCGACATCGTCTCGGCAACTCCGACCACATCCGACGTGAGCGGAGCATCGTAGGCAACGTGATGGATGGCATGGTCCCCAACAATATTGATGAGGGGGCTCGCTGCACGACGCGCGTTGTGCAGATTCGCAATGCCGTTGCCGAGGCCAGGTCCGAGATGAAGCAAGGTATAGGCGGGCGTACCGCGCATGCGCCCATATCCATCGGCAGCACCCGTGCACACCCCCTCGAACAAACACAAAACGGCGCGAGTGCCCTCGACTCCGTCGATGGCCTGGACGAGGTGCATCTCCGAAGTGCCGGGATTGGCAAAGCAGGTGTCCACGCCGCAATCCGCCAACGTGCGTATCAGACTCTCCGCCCCGTTCATCAGACCCTCCCTTCCCGGATAGCGAGAGGATAACATGCAACCCGCCTGCAACTTTTCAACTTTTCTAGCCAGTAAACGGCTGGGGACTCGAGACGGAAAAGTTGAAAAAGTTGCAGGCGGGCTGGGGCTTTCTCCGCCCCAACGGGCACTCTGATGTGCAAGAATCGTAGGCGAGCTGGGGCTTCACGCAATCAGGCGGGGTGGCGAACCGAAGCTCGCACCCTGAAACACGATCTCTCTCAATGCCTTTTCACTTGCACCCATGTGTTGGGACAGCAGCGCAAGATAGAGGCTGCGCACGTCCATCGCCGGCCTCAGATCGCGCCCCTCGTGAAGGTCGCCGCGGCGCAGCCCCGGCCACTTGGCCAGGACCTTTCCACCGGCCACCGCACCCCCAAGCACGAATGCGACGCTCGCCGTTCCGTGATCGGTTCCACGTGTGCCGTTCATGGACACCGTCCGTCCGAACTCGGTGACCACCAGCACGGCAGTATGTCTCCAGACGGGACCGAGTCCCCGCGCCAGCAGACCGAGCGCTTCGTCCAACTGACGCAGGTTGTTCGCGAGCTGGCCCTGGGACAT
>JAPULC010000229.1 GCA_027295305.1 Gammaproteobacteria bacterium | reverse complement strand
TGCGGATTCACAGAATCCAGCGATTGGTGCGTTTTGCGGAAGAACTCGCGCCCGCAGTTGAATCCACGTCTCATTTCCAGCGCGATGGACGGATTCGGTGAACCGACGAGCGGAGAGTGTCGACCGGCCGCGGTTTTCGATCTACCCGAGACCGCGGGTTCTCAGCGCTGAACCGGATCATCGGCAACGGTCGAGCCATTGCACAGTCACCTTCGTGACCACGGCATGATCAAAAATTGACCTCCTAGCTAGTTCCTGTCCCGAAGGAGACAAGAACTAGCTAGGAGGTCAATTTCTGATCATGCCGTGGTCACGAGGGTGACATTGCAATGGCTCGACCCTTGCCGATGATCCGGTTCAGCCGCTGAGAACCCTCGGTCGCGGGTAGATCGAAAACCGCGGCCGGCGGACACTCTGCGCTCGTCGGTTCACCGAATCCGTCCATCGCGCTGGAAATGAGACGTGGATTCAACTGCGGGCGCGAGTTCTTCCGCAAAACGCACCAATCGCTGGATTCTGTGAATCCGCAAACGGATAGCGCCGGAGGCGCAAGCTACAATCCTTGACTAGTTGGTACACCTTCCAAGGGACATTGGAATGACCATTCGCGCTGTGCTTTTCGACTCCGGCCACACCCTCGCCCACCCCGTCGGCGGACGCTGGTTCCCCTACCCTGGGTTCTTCGACATCGCCAGCAAGCATGGACACGAGGTCAAGGACGGGCCGAAGCTGAAGAGCGCCCACAAGAAGGTGATGGAGTATCTGACTGAGAACCATCACGTGCAGACCCTCGAAGACGAGAAGGCCCAGCAGGTAGATGCCCACAAGATCCTGTTCGACGAGCTCGGCATCGAGCCCAGCGACGATCTCCTCGACGAGCTGGCTCACGAAGCCGTGCACGCCATGAACATGGAGCTCTACGACGACACCCGCCCGGTGCTCGAGAAGCTGCACGAGCGCGGCCTGCCGATCGGTGTGATCACCGACGCCAGGCCGTCCGTCGAGGAGCGTTATCGCCAGCTCGGCGTGAGAGATCTGATCCACGTATTCGTCGTGTCGTCGCAACACGGTTTCATCAAGCCCGATCCACGCCTGTTCCGGCCGGCGGTGGAAGGCCTCGGAATGCCGCCGACGAACATCCTGTTCGTGGACGACTCCCCCGACATCGTCGAGGCAGCCATGGGCCTCGGGTTCAAGAGCGTGCTGATGATGCGCGATGGCGTGAATGGAAAGCACCGCCATCTTCGAAAGATCGGTGCTCTGGCAGAACTCTTCGACCTGCTCTGAGACGGAACACCGAGATCCTGAACGAAAGGCCGGGCAATAAATGCCCGGCGTTGTTCGTATCGCGGCTGGAAAATCGTGCCTGGCACAATTTCTCGATCGACCGTCAATCTCCCCGCGAGATCGATAGCTCCTGTGACGTGATGAACTCGAGCAGGGCCGGCTGCCCATCCATGTTGGCTTGCACGCCGCGTTGAATCGCCGGGACGATCTCCGCCGGGTCCATGACCCGCTCGCCGTAGCCCCCGAAGGCTTTCGCCATGTCGGCATAGTTGCCGCTGATGTCAGTCGAGCGATACTTCTCCGTCGCCACCGGCATGATCGGCAGCTCGATGGCCATGCTGAAGTTGTTGAACAGAATCGAAAGAATCGGAATCTGCTCGCGCGCCGCAGTCTCGAAGTCCATCCCGGTGAAGCCGATGGCGGCATCTCCCCACACGTTCATGCAGATCTTGTCGGGGTGGACGAGCTTTGCCCCCATGGCAAGCCCAAGCCCATAGCCGAGCTGGGTGGTTTTTCCCCAACCGATGTAGCTGAGGGGCGCGATGGACTCCCAGAATGGCGACAACTGATCGCGGGGGCTTCCGGCATCGTGGGTGATGATGGTGTTCTCGACATCGAGAGTATTCTTCAGATCGTTGATCACACGATAAGCATTGATCGGTGTCTCATTCGAACCCAGTTTCGCCTGCCACTCCTCGAGCCAGCCCTGCTTCATCTCGGCAATCGCCGCCGGAGTCGCCTCTGCCCGCGCGTCGGCCTTCGGATAACGCGTGGATCCCACCTCGTCGATGATTGCCTGCAGCGTGAGCTTGGCATCGCCGATCAATGCATGGTCGACGGGAAGATCCTTGTCCAGATCGCGCGAATCGAGCGTAGCGTGGATCAACGTCTTACCGCGCGGCATCCGGACCCCGAAACCGGTACGCGTGAAGCTCACGCCGATCCCGAATATCACGTCGGCGTCGTCGAGAAACTGACGCACCGTTCGTGGCAGTGCTCGGCCACCCGACCCGAGTGCCAGCGGATGATTTTCCGGAAACGAGCTCTTACCTTCGAGGCTGGTACACACAGGAATGTTGAGCCGCTCGGCAAGCGCCTTCAGCTCGTCCCACGCTTGCGCGTAGTGCACTCCCTGGCCCGCGTAGATTACCGGACGCTCTGCATCGGTCAGCAACTTGGCCACTTCCACCACCGCATCGGGATCGGGCCCCGAGCGAGTCGCGAAGCTCGGCCGGTAGTCGAGCTCCTCCACCTCTTCGCCGAACACGTCCCCCGGTATCTCCACCATCACCGGCCCGCCACGACCGTTGCGAAGCTGTGCAAACGCCCGGCGCATCACCTCCGACACATCCCGACCCGCCAGCAACGGCTCGCAGTGCTTGGTCACGTGCTGAAAGTTCAGCGTGGCATTGAAATTCGGATGGATGTGAGAGATGCGTTTTGCGTAGCCCCCGGGCAGCACGAGTATCGGCACCGACTCACTGTAGGCCTGCGCCACGCCGCCGAAGGCATTCTCCGTCCCCGGGCCGTGCTGCATGGTGAAAACGCCAAGCTTCTGACCCGAGCTCAAACGGCTGATGGCGTACGCCATGTGAAGCCCCGTACGCTCCTGACGTACGATCAAGGTACGGATATCTACCTTGGCGGCGGCCTCGATGATCGGATTCACCGGATAGCAGATCAGGCAGTCCACGCCTTCCTGTTTCAGGATCTGTGCAATAGCGTCGGCGACTAACATCGTTTTTACCCTCACCCCAAGACAACCGAGTCGCGCATACTCGCGCGTTCCCCGGTGAATGTCACCCTCACGAGAGGTCGATGGCGGTTGCGAATTCAACACTATGTGGTCCATGGTTAACGCAATGGTCTGGGTGATTGACAAAAAGGTCGTTCGCCACCTTCTGGAGGCAGGCTCTCAGCTCGCTGAGATCCCGGTACGCGTGAAGATGGAATTCGAGCTGGTGGATGGAACGCTCGTGCCCGACACGCTGAAGCTCGAGTCCCTCTACAACAAGGACTTCGTCTGCAAACGCTTCCCGAACATCGAGGGCACCTGGCTCGACGAGCAAATCGATAAAACTGTGGAGCACGCCATCGACGAGCATCTGCGCATGCAAGGCTATCTGCACAGCCCCCGAGACGAAGATGACGAAGGGGAACCTGCTGAATCGCCGCAGGACGGAGGCGCGTAAAATTGGGTCAG
>JAPULC010000228.1 GCA_027295305.1 Gammaproteobacteria bacterium | reverse complement strand
GCTCGGCCGGCCAGACGGAGTCGAACCCCAGATCTTCTGCGGCGTGCATCAACGCGATCTGTTCGTGGATGATCTCGTGCTCTGACTTGCCGATGGGATTTTCGAACAGATGAAGCTTCCGAAGCGCATATATCGGCCCCTCCTGAGAAGTCTGGTCTGGGCGTCAGCAATCGCAACGCGCCGTGCATCCGTACTACAGCGCGTCGCTTACCACGATCCTCGGACACCGGATTCCTACCAGAAGCTGCCTGGGGTGAGGTGAGGCTGCTTTGATCCAAATCAAACAGCGATCCGACCCGGGCATCACATCACCATGTCACGGTCACTTAGTTCGGCGGTTCCACCGATTGCTCAATTTGCACCGTTATGCGTCGAATCACCTGCTCGGCGTTATCCGTCTCCCAATCACAGACAGGGACCGAGGCCGCAATTCTCCGTCCTTTGCGCACGCCGAGCTTCTCGTCGGCGCGCACGCGTGCAGCGGCGCTCTCGTTCAACGGGGCACAGGCATCGAGCATGCGTCGCTCAGCCTCGATTACGGCCGAATACAGCTCCGCATCCGTCTGCTCGAGATCATCGAGCAAAAAGATGATCTCATTGCCGAGTGCATTTTGCCGGCGAAATACTCTCTCGGCGTAGGCCCGGAACTCAGCGATGCTACGCGTCTGCTCTTCCCCGTCGTGCGTATACGTGGTAATGGACACACAGCCTTGAAGTCCCGCAACGAGGGTGCCGATCAACCATGCCGTGTTCAAGGCTCGTGATGTTGATGAGCCCGTCCCGGGGGCTCGTCGATGGCGTCGGATGCCGGCCGCAACCCACATCGCGACACCGAATTCGAGAAACTTCCTGAGCGTCCAAAGCACCGGTGTCCGGAGTGGAGAACGCAGCATTTCGTGCCTAGGGCGGTCCACCCCTTTTTGGTTGGACAGTGGAAGTGCGGGATCTCAGAGGCCTATCGGTCGAACGGAAAGCGAGCTTGCGCATCCGCTCGACTGCGTCATCGAGCGTACCACACCCCCATTGCGCGGGCACCCGCCCGACGTGTTGCTCCGCAAAGAGCGAGTTTTGCCGGCACTTCCATGCCCCCATCGCCAGCTCGTCACCATGGCCGATCCGCTTCGGTTTCTCGAGAGAAACTGGTAGCTTTGGGCCGAGAGGGTTTGGCGCAACGGTGAGACATGCGCTGTTACGAATTTCCCGGGCGAAAGCTCTTGTCGGTTGTCGTCGCGTTGGCGCTGAGCCCACCGGCCAGTGCAATTGAAATCGTCAATAGCAGCGTAGAGGTCAAAGATGGCCGGTACGTCATGCTTGGCGAAAGCATCATCACCGCCCCACGGAAATTTGTATTCGATGTGCTGGCCGACTATGACAACTTTCATAAGCTTGCCGGCGGAGTAGCCGAAAGTTACTACCTCCCTCCGGGAGAGAATGGGGAGGTCAGGGGCTACGTCAGGCTGGAGAGCTGCGTGCTGATCTTCTGCATGGCTCTGGTCAAGGTCGAGCGCGTCGACCTGCAGCCCCCCGTAAAGATCGTCACCGTGGTGGAACCTGAGGGAAGTGACTTCAAGTTCTATACGACTTACTGGACACTCGAGGCCGTGGAAGAAGGCACACGGGTACTTTACCGGGCGGAACTGGTGCCCGACTTCTGGGTTCCGCCCATCATCGGGCCCTGGGCCATCAGGCGAAAATTCAAGAAATCGGCCGACGAGATCGGCTTACGCATCGAGTTCATGCACGAAAATGGGCTGACACTGGAGCAGGTTGCTCCCGCAGATTGAGCGGCCCGCTTCCCCCGTATTGCCATGCGGCCTCGCATCTAGCGAGCCCCTTCATCTGGTTTCGGGCCGGCGTGCCCCAGCATCATCCACTTCTTCAGGTGGAGGAGTTCGAGCGGGCGCCAAGAAGAGGGGGCAGTCCCCTATAGGGACAGTCCCCTTTTCAAGCGGCGGGTTCGACGTAATCGGTGTCGTGGCCTTTGAACCACTCGTGGCCCTTCAACATGTAGTCCCAATACATGTGCGGCAGCCCGGTCTTCTTGATCCACCAGTAGCTTCGCCGCTCCTTCCTCGGATCTACCGGGAAGGTAGGTGTCACTTTCCCGCCGTAGACGAACTCCGCCATCATCACCTTGCCGTACGCGGTCGTGAGCGGACACGACGCGTATCCGTCGTAGCCTTTCTCGACTTCACTCGCCTCGATCAGATGCATGAGATTTCGCACCACCACCGGCGCCTGCTTTCTAATCGCGGCCGCGGTCTTGGAGTTGGGCGTGGAGCAGACATCACCGAGTGAGAAGACGTTCTCGTAGCGCGGATGCTGCATGGTGTTCTGATCGGCTTCTATCCAGCCTGCCTCGTTAGCAAGCGGCGAGCCCTTCACGAAATCGGGTGGTCCCTGTGGCGGCGTCACGTGGATCATGTCGTAATCGAGACTCACCGACGTGCCCTCGTTGTCGCCACCCACGACGTTGAAAGTCGCCTGCTTGGCATCGGCGTTCACCGACGCCAGATTGTGCTGGAAATGGACATCGATGCCGTAGCGGGCGGCCACCTTGTCCAACGCCGCGGCGAAGAAGGGCACCGAGAACATCGCCGGCCCCTGTGGCAGGAAGTGAACGTGGCAGCTTTCGAGAAGTCGGTGCTTGCGCAGGTGATCGGACGCCAGATACGCGATCTTCTGTGGCGCCCCCGGGCATTTGATCGGCATTGCGGGCTGAGTGAAAAGCACCGTCGAGCCCGCTTTCAATGATTTGATGCACTCCCAGGTGTACTCCACGGTGTCCGCGGAGTAGTTGCTGCAGACACCGCCGCTGCCAAGCGCTTCGGACAATCCGTCGACGGCGCTCCAGTTGAGCTGCAGTCCCGGACAGACCACGAGGTATTCGTAGCCGAGCGAACCGCCGGAGGCGAGCCCCACCGACTTGTTGTCGGGATCGAAGCTCACCGCGGAATCCTTCACCCGTTTGACCCCGTCGGGTATGAGATTGTTTTCCGCCCGGCGCGTGCTCGCGAGCTTGTAGGTCCCCGCCCCCACCAATGTGAACGCGGGCTGGTAATAGTGCTCGTCCGACGGCTCGACGATGGCGATATCGAGATCAGCGTCCCTGCGCTTCAGGCTCGCTGCCACGGTGATGCCGGCGCAGCCCCCTCCTATGATGACGATACGATGGTGTTGAGATTCAGCCATGATGTCCCCCTCTCATCTGACTGGCGTTAGTTTCTGCCCACAGATCGGTGTTGGCAACCCGGGGACGATCTCGAGGTGCTGCTTCGGAGGGAGCCTGCGCGCCGACCAAGGCTCGGCGTACGCCGTTTTTGCTGAGCACGTCAAACAGTACTTTCAAGGGAGCTAACAGGAGTGTGAGGACTCACTCACCTGGGCCAAGGACAACTCCAAGGAGTTCATCGGCGCCGCCATGGATGTGGCCCAGAACGCGATCGCGAAGCACGTAGATGAGGCGGCGAGGTCAATCAATCACCTAATGTGATTATTTGATTAAATAATTTAATCTTTGTATCAATAATACTTGAATATCTAAATTTCCTGGAGCATGCTCCTTCCGAGGATTGAGAAGGAGAACAACTCATGCGTGAAGAAGTCGCCCGAATCGCCACCATGCTCCGGGAAGGCAAGCTCACCCAGGAGCAGGCCGCAGAGCTACTGGAGGCGCTCTCCGAGCGTGCCGAGGATAAGGTCGTCGAGCCTGAAGTCGAACCCGAACTCGATGAAGACGATTTGGAAGACGACGACGAGGCTTGGGAAGTCACCGCCACCTCGTCGGGCGCGTCGGCCTCCGCCCGAGCGAACAGCGCGCGCCGCCATCGCCGCCATGCAGAGCGTGCCAGGCGCCGTGGGCGACAACGTACTCGACGCCATACCCGTGAAATCGACCGCGCCGTACACGAAGTCGGCCGAGAGCTGCGCAAGACCCTGCGTTCCGCTCTACGGGCCGGCACCAGCGCGTTTCGCGAAAGCAGCAAACATTCGAGTGGGGCGCCCTGGTCGATAGCATCCTATCTGGAGCGCGAAGACTGGGCCGGACCTCAGAACACGGCCACCATGTCCAAAACCGAAGAGCCGGAAGGCTCCGATTTCATCTGCGAGAACAACGACTTCATGGTATCGGACATCCGCGGGCTCAAGTTCAACACCGCAGAGTTCAGCGGAAACAAAGTGAAAGCCGGATCGATCGCCGATCTGACCATTGAGGACGGTAAATTCTGCGACGAGCGTCTGAACGGCTCGTCGCTGCGCAAGGTGGAAATACGCCACGGCATCATGCGCGGCAACCGATACAACGGCGCAACCGTCAGCCGACTGACTCTTAATCGCGGGCAGCTCCTCACGTCCAGCCTGAACGGCGCGCAACTGCGCGACGTTCAGATTAACGATGCCGTTATCGAAGACTCGAAGTTCAACGGTGCACAGATCAAGCGATCCGAATTCGGGGCAAAAACCCGGGTGAAGGGCCTGCGGTTGAACGGCACCGGAATCGAGGGACTCAAAACGACCGACTCCGAGCTCGACAACGTCCGCGTGAACGGCCACCGGATCAACAATCTCACCATCCAGGGATCAAAGCTCATCGACGTGAAATTCGACTTCGACGATTGGCAATCGGTTGCTGAGGATCGCAGCCATCTAGCGCGAATCCGAAACCTCCGCATGGAGAACCTGACGTTGAAGAACGTCACGTTCCTCAACTGCCGCATCGAGGACACCGTGATGCGCAATGCCGAGGTGGAAGGCCTCCTCTTCGAGGATGTCGATTTCCGCGACATGACCCTCGAAGACACCGAAGCATTCACGAAGCTTGCCCGGGAGTCTGACAGTGCCGCGTGAACATGCCATCAACACTAGCTGTCCGTCCTGCGGACAACCGATGTCGCCCTGTGTACTCGAGTGCAGTGCCTGCGAGCTGCGACTCGAAGGAGACTTCCGGCAGAACGAATTCTCGACGCTGGAAGACGAATACCTTCATCTATTGCGCATTTTCGTGACCTGCGAAGGACGCATCCGGGAGATGGAGGCTGCCCTCGGCGTGAGCTATCCCACCGTCAAGGCTCGCATCGCCGAACTCAAGGCCCGGGTCGGGCTCGACGGTGAGATGGCTTCGCCAAACGCCTCTCCCGCGGCCGGTCAAACCAAAACCCGCCCACGCGCGACTGAAGATATGGACGTACTGAACGCCCTCGATCGCGGCGACCTGGATTACGAGGAAGCGCTTCGTCTCCTCAAGGGAGAACCGACCAAGGAAGCATGAAGATGGAGAATCTGTTCAATCTCATCGTGTTCCTGCACATCTTTGCAGGCTTCATGGGACTGATCACGTTCCCGGTGCCGCTGACCGCCACGCATGGCAGCGAGCTTCAGGAGCGCGCCAGGAACATCTTCTTCTGGGCGGCCATCTCGATCACCGCGAGTGCGGCGATGCTGGTGATACTTCGGGTCGGCGAGATCGTATTTCGATGAGCAATGTGATCGGCGAAGGCTTCACTGCGCCTCGTCCGGGTCGTCCGTGGAAGCGCACTGAGGGTCGTTGAGATCGCTCACGCCGTCCAAATCGTTATCGATACCATCGCTGCAATCGGACACCGCATCGAGATCGGGATCCAGCACATATAGACCCGTCGAGGCGTCACTCACAATGACGATGCCGCTTGCGAAAAACGGGAACGCCGTCCACGCACCTACGAAAATCGGAGCTCCGCTGAACGCAACCGTGTCGAAAAACGCCACCTCCGCGAGCTCCGCCTGCGCCAGGTTACCGAGGCGCAGAACCCGCAGACCACTGGTGTAATTCGCCTCGAACACGTGGTCGTCCACCACGTACAGATTGTGATCGATGGAGGCGGTTGCGTGGGTTATGAATCCTGACAACGCCATCGCATCCAGATCCGTCACGTCGTACACGTAAGTGCGCGTGTTGTGTCCACGAGTGATCTCGTCAAGCTCGTCACCGAGCAGGAAGAAGCGCTGATCTTGCGCAAGCCAACCCTGATGCACGAAGACATGATCGCCGAGCACACTGCGATCGAGCACCACCGGTGCCAACGGGTCGGTGACGTCAATGACGCTGAAGAATTCCTCGTCGGAGCCGAAGCAGATGTCGCTGCCCTGATGATCCGGATCAGGCCCGGCATAGCGCACGCACTGCGCATCGTGCACCTCCTCCTGGTCGAAGCATCCCGCAAACGCGGGGGCCATTGGACTGCTCACATCCACGACGTGCAGTCCACCCGCGCACGTGTTGGTCCCCGCAGCATAGATCGTCCGGGTGTCGGGATTGGCGGCTATGTTGTGGGCGCTCTCGAAGCCGGAGTAGACGAGATCCGGAAGCAGAAACTCAGGCGGCGCGCCAATTCCCCGCAGTCGGGTGAGATCAACGATCTGCATGCCGTGGATGATCACACCGTCTGCTACGACGTACGCGAAGTCGCCAATCACCTTGATGTCGCGGGAAGGCGAACCGTCCGTGGGCGCCAGCATGAATCCCAGCACTTGCGGACTGTGCGGGTCCGATAGATCTACAAATGCGGTGCGGTCGAACAACCCCACCAGCGCATACTCGATGCCGGTCACCGGATCGGTCCATCCCCAGAGATCGCTCGCAGAAGATGCCTGCAGCTCGTCGAGCCCCACGCGCGCCAGCAGGTTCACGTTGCCACACGGAAAGCCCCCTGCACTCCCACCAACACAGTCCGCGGGCCCGAGCGATGCGCGAGCGGGAGGCGTCGGGCCGGGTACGGCCGCTGAATTGCCACCGCCCCCACCGCTGCACGCCGCGAGGGAAACTAGCAGTGCGAGGATCGCTCCAGGTAAGGGCCATGCATGCTTCGACGATGGAATACGCGGCAATCTCACGTTGGAAGCTTAGGTTTGGACAGAGAATCAGCCCCCGGACGATACAGGAAAAGAGCCCGTTTCGAGCTATCCTGTGAGAAAGAAAGATCACCAGGCCACGCAGCACGCGATGGTTACCTACGAAGACATCGAAGCCGCTCACTCCCGCATCGATGCCTATGTCGAGTGGACACCGGTATTCGTCTCCGAGAGCCTCAACCGGCTCGTTGGCGCCGAGCTGTTCTTCAAATGCGAGAACCTGCAGAAGACGGGTTCGTTCAAGTTCCGTGGCGCGACCAACGCCATTCGCTGCATGGACGAGGAAACGTTGGCCAAGGGCGTGGCGACGCACTCATCGGGAAACCACGCAGCGGCGCTTGCGCGTGCCGCACGCGAGGCCGGCACCCGCTGCTTTCTCGTCATGCCGACGAACGCACCGAAGACCAAGCTCGCCGCTGCGCAGTACTACGGCGGTGAGGTCTATCACTGCAAGCCCACGCTCGAGGCGCGAGAGAAAGCGCTCCAGGAGGTGCTGGCAAAGACCGGCGCCGTCTTCGTTGCCCCGTACAACAACGAAGACGTGATCGCGGGACAAGGGACCTGTGGGCTCGAGATGATGAACCAGAATCCGGCGCTCGACATGGTGCTGACACCCATCGGCGGTGGCGGTCTGACGGGGGGCGTCTCGGTCGCCGTGAAGGAGCTCTCTCCCGAGACCCGGATCATCGCCGTCGAGCCAGCGGGCGCCGACGATGCCTTCCGTTCGTTCAAGGCCGGAAAGATCATTCCCTCGGAAAATCCGACGACCATCGCGGACGGGCTTCTCACCTCGCTTGGCGAAAAAACCTTTCCGTTGATCCAGCAGCACGTCAACGACATCGTCACAGTGAACGACGACGCGATCGTCGAAGCGATGGGATTGATCTTCCAGCGTCTGAAGCTCGTTGTCGAACCCTCCGCCGCCGTCCCCCTCGCTGCAGTGCTTGCCGACAAGGTGGACGTGGATCAGTGTCGGGTGGGCATCATTCTGTCCGGCGGCAATACGGACCTCGATAAGCTGCCCTGGTAACCTCCTCTCGGTGCCGCCTCAGGCTGCACCGACGACTACCAGCGACGAACACGTCCAGTATCGACATGAACGAAGTTGGGCTTCGGGTAGTACCCCACACCGCCACGCGCCAGCTCGAGTGCAACCGTGCGCAGCTCGGCCAGCTCCACGTCACGAAGACGGATGTCGATGGCCTTGCCTTGAAGGTGCATCGACATCTTCGCCACACCTCGGCCGATACTTCGAAGCATCTCGTTCGTCTGCGGAGACCGGTAGGCGGAGATCACCTCGAACGGGGCTTCGGTCTTCGTCTCGAGCTTGATCTGATGGAGAAGATCGAGCAGTCCCGGGTCGATGGGGATGACTTCTCCGTTACGGAAATCTCTTAGAAATTCATTCACTTGCTCGAGCGCTCGGGGGAGGTACTCGCCGTCGGTGAAGTACACCACTGTCAACTCCTCACCCGTGTGAGTATGATGAAAGTCGAGCAATCTCTCTTCCTTGTCGTTGGTTGTCAGTCCGAGGGAGCCGGAGACGACCAACGTCAGAAAAAACAATAACGTCGCGCGCGCGAACAAGCGTCGATACATGGAAGTCCCTTCGATATTCCCAGCGCGACCACTCCAGCAGAGAACCACAATGCATTCAAGTCTGAAACTAACTGGCGCCCGATTCGCATCCCGGGTGGGCGCCGTGCTGCTCGCGCTGCTCATCTCACCGCTTCTGCATGCGGCGTCGGTGGAGGATACGCTACGCCTGCGCATGGAAACCCTGACCGCACTGGGGGGGTTGGATTACGGCGAGGACGAGGTCATCTCCCTCGGCATCCTCCCCACCTTCTACGATCAGCGTGCATACCAGGCGGCCTGGCTCGAGCCCGACCAGGTGGACAACGTCATCCGTCTCCTCGAGAACGCATCTACCCACGGTCTGGACCCGCAGGATTATCACCTCGCGACAATCTCAAAGCTGCGCGGCGACCCGAATGCCACGGCGGATGTCGATCTGCTGCTGACGGACGGGATCGTACGCTACGGCTATCACCTGAGCTTCGGAAAGGTGGACGCCGCCAAGCTCGACAGCAACTGGAATTTCAAGCGTGACCTCGACGGCCGCGACCCTGCGACGGTACTGCAGGCACTTGCGTCGAACGCCGACGTCGAGCAACTGTGGCTCTCGCTGCCCGCCTTTCAGAAGGGACCGTTGTACGAGGCGCTACGCGGCGCGCTGGCGAAGTATCGCCGCATCGCCGACGCCGGCGGCTGGGCGCAGGTTCCGGAGGGGCCAACACTTCGCGCAGGCGACACCGACCCACGCATTGCATCACTCCGAGCGCGCCTGGCAGCCGAGGGTTATCTCGACTCGAGTCCATCGACGCTGTTCGATGAAGAGCTTGCGCTGGCAGCGAAGGCATTTCAGACAAACCACGGACTCGACGTGGATGGCGCCGTCGGACCGGGGACGCTGAAAGCGCTGAACGTACCAGCCGACGCACGCGTGGATCAGATTCGTCTGAGTCTGGAGCGTCTGCGGTGGATCACCGAGAGTCGTGTGGCGGGGCGCAACATCATCGTCAATATCGCGAACTTCACCGTCTACCTGCTCGAGGACACGGACATCGTCTGGAGCGCGCGTGCCCAGGTGGGTCGAACGTACCGTCAAACGCCGGTCTTTCGCGCGAACCTGACCTATCTCGAGTTCAATCCGACCTGGACAGTGCCGCCCGGGATCCTGCGCAAAGACGTGCTGCCGGCCATCTGGAAAGATCCCACCTACCTCGAGCGCAAGAACATGGTGGTGCTCGATGCGAAGGGCAATCTCATCGATGCGTCGACGTTGAACTGGGACTCTTACAAAAACGGACGCTTCCCGTACATGATCCGTCAGCGACCGGGTCCATGGAATGCACTCGGCCGCGTGAAGTTCATCTTCCCGAACAGCCACTTCGTGTTCCTGCACGACACGCCGTCGAAGAGTTTGTTCGATCGCACGAGCCGTTCGTTCAGTTCGGGCTGCATTCGTGTACAGAACCCCTTCGAACTTGCCGAGATCCTGCTCGACGACCAGCCTGAGTGGAACGAAGTTTCGATTCAGAAATTGCTCGACTCGGGAGTGACCAAACGCATTCTCCCGAAGAAGCCTCTCAACGTCATGATGCTCTACCTGACGGCGCTCACTTTCGACAACGGAGATACATTAGAGTTCTTCGACGACATCTACTCGCGGGACGCCAAGCTGCTCGAGCAGCTGAACGAGGATTTCGAGTTCACGCCGCCCGATGGTCTGCCTGACTACATGGAGCTCGGAGGCCTGTGACGCATGGAGCGTTCTCGTTGGCGTGATACGTTGGCGGGCCTCCGAGCGGTAGCGCGAGCCTATGGACTTCTGGCAATCAAAGCTCGAGCAAGGCCGAATCGTGCTGCTCGACGGTGGCACGGGATCGGAGCTCCAAAGGCGAGGGGTCCCCATGAGCGAGGCGGCGTGGAGTGGCACCGCCGCCTACAGTCATCCACAGATTGTCCAGGAAGTGCACGAGGACTACATTCGTGCGGGTGCCGAGATCATCATCGCAAACACCTTCGGCACGGCACGTTTCATGCTGGAGGCCGCGGGATTGGGCGACGACTTCGAGAGGATCAATCGCGATGCCGTTGTCGCCGCGCTTCGGGCACGCGACAGCGCCGCCGATCATCCGGTAGCCATCGCGGGATCGATGTCGACGCTACCGCCGAACTTCGACGTCGGCGCTTATCCGGATCCCGATCGCGAGCGTGACGCATACCTGGAGCTCGCTGCGTTGCTTGCAGAAGCAGGGGTCGATCTCATAGCGCTCGAGATGATGCAGGACGTACGCCACGCGTCCAGAGCGATGGAAGGCGCGCTCGCGACTGGACTTCCGGTGATGTTAGGGGTGAGCTGTCGCAGGCATCCGCAAAACGACGACATCGTCTGCTTCGACGTCCCGGATCTCCCGTTGACCCGACCCCTCGACGCGCTTGTCGGCAAAGGACCAAGCGTGGTCAACATCATGCACAGCGAGCTCGACGCCATCGTCGATGGCATTGGACTCGTGCGCGATCGGTTCGACGGTTTCATCGGCGTGTATCCGGAGACGGGCGACTTCCAGGCGCCGGATTGGAACTTCGACAAGTCCATCGCTCCCGAGACGTTGGTCGCCCATGCACGACATTGGGTGAAGGCAGGCGCGCGATTGATTGGCGGCTGTTGTGGTACCAACCCGGAGCACATTCGCGCATTGAAAGAGGCGGTGCCAGAGCTCGAGACAATCATGCAAACGTAGACAGACGTAGGAGCGGCTTTCAGCAGCGATTGGTATATCTCGCGAGGCGAAGGGAAGCTGAAATCCGCCCATGCGCTTGATAAATCGCAAAACGATGGGAACTGGAGACACACAATGACGATCGATTTTCCCGAACCGACCTTCGTAAAGGTCAACGACATCCAACTCGCAGTCCATGAAGCGGGCGATCCCGAGGGCCGACCCATCGTGCTGTGCCACGGCTTTCCCGAGCTCGCTTACTCATGGCGCCATCAGATTCCCACGCTGGTCGAAGCGGGCTACCACGTGATGGCGCCGGATCAACGGGGTTACGGCCGCTCCGACATTCCCGAAGCCGTGGAGGATTACGACATTCATCACCTGTGCGGGGACATGGTCGGACTGCTCGATGCGAAGGGCTTGGAGAAAGCGACATTCGTGGGTCACGACTGGGGTGCCATCGTGGTGTGGAACATGGCCACGCTGCATCCCGATCGAGTGGAGGCCGTGATCAATCTGTCGGTGCCCTTCATGCCGCGTGCTCCCGCCGACCCCGTCAGCATCTGGGAGCGGCGCATGGGTGGCGACTTTTACATCGTGCATTTCAACCGCCAACCTGGCGTTGCCGATGCCGCGTTCGCGAACAATGCGCGTCAGCTACTAACGAACATGTACCGTACGAAGGTATGGGAGAACCCCGTCGAGCGCGGACCAGGCATGGGAATGATCAACATGTCGCTGCAGGAGGCGCCCCGCGGCGAGGCGTTCATGAGCGACGAGGAGCTCGACTATTTCGTCAACACGTTCGAGCGCACCGGCTTCACCGGCGGCATCAACTGGTATCGAAACTTCACGCGCAACTGGGAAACCACGGAGGGGGTGCCGCAGAAGGTCGAGCTGCCGAGCCTCATGATCTACGGCGAGCACGATAGCGTGGGTAAGTCACCGAATCTGGAGGAGCATGTCCCCAAAGTGGAGGTGCACACCCTCGATTGCGGGCATTGGATTCAGCAGGAACGCCCGCAGGAGACTAACGCCATCATGCTGGAGTGGTTGAAGAAACAGGGATTGTAGGCGTCTCTAAAAAACCCCGTAGGACGGATATGGTGAGGCACCCTGTTTCAAAACAGGTTTTTCGAGGTTCCTTGAAGCCGCTACTACAGTGAGTCAGTCAATGTCGAGCTTGCGCAAACCGGCGAGCTGTGGCTCGACGACAACATCCCTGTTTCGCCACGCGGCGCGCACACCGTTTTTGTAAAGGGCGATCGTCCAGGTGGGGACGATGCTCCTGGCCCGTTGCACTGCTTCACGCGCTTCCTCGAGTCGATCGAGCAGCGCAAGGATGTTGGCGCGTCCACACCAGAGGAGGAGATCTTTCGGTTCGGCTGCAATACTCACCCGGGCCAATGCCGAGCAAGCACGATGCTGCCTCCGTCAATCGCCGCTGCGCGGCTCGATGAGCTCGATCACCATGCCGAGCGCATCCCGCGGATGGATGAAACCCACCTTGTTGCCGTGGAAGACGTGCTTGTTGATGAGCTCGATGCCGTGCTCGGCAAGGGACTTCTCGACGTCGTCGAAGGACTTCACCTGAAGACAGATGGAATCGAGCCCTTCGCCGCGTTTGTCGATGCTCCTGGCGAGAGCACCTTCGGGATCGTTCGGCGCCATGACGTCCAGCACCAAGTTGCCGAGCTTCACCGTTGCGCCGTTGAAATCGCCGATGGTATCGGAACCGCGATCGTGCATCGGCTCCGCCCCGAGAACGTTCTGCAGAAACTCCATGGCCTTTTCCATGGAGCGAACGCGCACGTTCACCTTCATCAAGCCTTCGATGTTGCTCACGTCACCCTCCCGCCGTGGCGACGGCGATGCCGGCGGCGATCAACGCGCCGATGACCAGAACAAGGTTGGGAATGAATGTGAGCATCGCCCCGGGCCCACGTTTCTCGGGTGCCGCGACGTAGCCGCGGAAATAGACGTAGCGGCCGATGATCCACACGAGTCCGATCCCTGCTGCCCACATGTCGCCAACGAAGTATGCGAACGCAATGATGGCCGGCACGAACACTACGATCTGCTCTACCGTGTTCTGCTGCACGCGATAGTACCGCTCGAAGATTTCGTTGCCGGTGACAGCGGGCGCGGCGATCTCGTATTTGCCGCGGGCACGCCCGACCGCCATCACGAACACCATATATTCCAGAAGCGCCAACAGAATGACGATTGCCGTATAGGTCATGCCTCTCCCCTTGTGGATTTTCCGCGGGGTCCTTATACCACAGTGTGCTGCACCGGCTACGCCTCGACGGGCAACACCATGAAGCGGGCCGTCGCTTCTGCGATGACCCCATCGTCATCCTGGCGGATGACCCTGCCCTCCATCTCCGCAAGACGCCCCCGACGCTTGAGCAGCGTGCCTTCGAGTCGGACCGGCGTGCCGATGGGCAGCGCATCGCGGTATCTGACCTCGCATCTCGCGGTGACGCAGGGCTCGCCTTTCAGCCACAACAGATTCGCCATCACATCGTCCAGCAGGCAATAGAGAATCCCGCCGTGGGTGACTCCATCGGCCCCCTGATGCGCCTCGCCCGGCGTGAACTCGCCCACGCAAACGCCATTGTCGCGAAGTTGAAACCCAACCTTCAACCCCAATGAATTGTTCGGCCCGCAGACGAAACAGTGGCTCGCATCGAGCGGATTCGGCTCGTCGCTCATCAGCGCATCCTCACGCGATCAGTTACCCTTAAGGACCATGACATTGCGCATCCACCACATCAAGGATCGGCTCAAGGACCACGAGCCGAGCTTCCCGGAAGTTGGAGAGAAGACACGCCGCG
This sequence comes from Gammaproteobacteria bacterium, assembly GCA_027295305.1. Lineage (GTDB taxonomy): Bacteria > Pseudomonadota > Gammaproteobacteria > Pseudomonadales > Azotimanducaceae > JAPULC01. The sequence continues at coordinate 2,828 of JAPULC010000228.1, read as the reverse complement.
CGGCGGTCGCCATCGTTTTCCGCGAGGTCGAAGGCTCGCCGGAGGTGCTCTTCATCCGCCGGGCGGAAATGGACGGCGATCCGTGGTCCGGTCACATGGCGTTTCCAGGTGGTCACTCAGAACCCCACGATAGCGATCTTCACCACACTGCCAAGCGCGAGACTCACGAAGAGACCGGAATCGATCTCGACGCGCACGGAAGTCTCATCTCGGGGCTCGACGCGCATCACGCAATGGCCCGCGGACGCCGGGTGGACATGGTGATCGCACCCTACGTGTTCGAACTCACGGGCGCCGCCACCATCGCCCCCAATCACGAGGTAGCCGAAGTGATCTGGTCACCCGTGCAGCCGCTGATTTCGGGCGAGGTCTATGCGATCAAGGAATGGGAGCACGCCGGCATGTCCCACCGCATGGCCGGGTACGAGGTCGACGGCGGGCACATCGTGTGGGGACTCACCTACCGCATCCTCGGGTCGCTGTTCCAGATCCTCCACCCCGAATGGAAACCGCCTGAAGAACCCGCCTGACAGTTGGGGACAGCCCCCCTTGGTGGGGACTGTCCCCTTCTCCCGACGCTCCAACGAAGCGTAACCACCAGCCTTCCAACGAAGCGAGAAAGAGGGGACAGTCCCCAAGGGGGGCTGTCCCCGGCGTAGTACCTACGCCGTGAACGTGTAGCCGTGGTAGTTGGCGATCGCGAGGCCCGCAGCCACGCTGGTGAAGGGATCGTGCTCGACCACGCGTCCCGAGAAATGGTCTTCGATGATGCGCATCACTGCCGGAATGAGCGATGAGCCTCCGGTGCGCACGACGACGTCCACGTCCCGTTCACAGATCCCCGCAAGCTCGAGCACTCTGAGAATCGCTTGCTCCACCCAGCCGAGTATGTCCGAGATCATCGCTTCGAATTGCACTCGCGTGACCGTGATTTCCACGTCGATCTCGGGAATATCGAGCACCGTTTCCTCGTCCGACGACAAGCGGGCCTTGGCTTCCTTCAGCGCTTGGAACACGACGTAGCCATAGTTCTGCTCCACCAGATCCCGCAAACGTCGAAACTTTTCCGCCGCCGCCCCGCCGCGTTCGATGCAATCCACGACGGGCGTGCGAAAGCGGTTCTGGTTGAGGTTGAAGGTCATGGCCCAGTTGAGCAATAGGTCGGCGTAGTCCTCGAAAGGAAAGCGCGTCTCGATCATCCGATCCTGACCCTTACGACGCCAGATCTCACCTTTGCCGAGCAATGGAAACAGAAGCTCGCGGAACATCCGCTGGTCGATGTGATCGCCCCCGAGGGCCACACCGTGAGTGGCAAGCACTTCGTATTCGGTGCCTCGCACCCGCAGCACACACAGATCGAGGGTGCCGCCCCCGAAATCCACGGTGAGCGCGACCTCCGTATCGGTCACGGGCCCGTTGAGATAGCTGAGCGTGGCCGCCACCGGCTCTGGATAGAAACTCTTCTGCGCAAAGCCCGCATAACGGCAGGCTTCTCCCAGCCGCGAAAGCGCAAGCTCGTTGCGATAGCGATCCTTGCCTTCGAAGTTCACCGGATGGCCGATGTTGGCGGCAACGGCTTCATGCCCCACCGCTCGAGATGCGCTCTGCTGCATTCGAAGTAGCACCGGTGTGATCAAGGCCACGAGCCGATAAGGATGATCGAACACCATCAGGCGACGCATGTCCTTGTCGCCGAGCAGCCGCTTCACCCCGCGAAACAACCGCCCCTGCAGCCCGAGATCGATGAACGAACTCTGACTGTACACATCCTGCGTGAGTGTCTCGGCCGCCTCGCGCGAGCTCGCACCGCGCTCTGCCACGAGCACGCTCGCCTTACCGATGACCTCGGGCACGAGTTCCACCGTGCGCCCCGTGTTGTCCTCGATGTATTGGCGGATCGCGCGTTCGCCGGTCTTGGTGTGAAACTCCCGGTCGATGTAGGTGGCGGTGGGCATGATCGGCCCGTGAGCCTCGAGCTGCACGAGCCTCACGGTCTCGCCGTCGAACGACGCCACGGCGGAATTGGAAGTCCCGAAGTCGACCCCTACCCCGATCATCCGCCGGTTCCCCAACCTCGACAGGAAGCTGCACACAATAGCGATTCGCGAAGAGTTTGTAATGACTCCCGGTGACAGGAGACTTTTGTGATAATGGTCAGTGTCCTGCGCTCGGCAAGACTCGCTCGAGAGAGTCGTCCGACGACCCCAGGGCGCCCATGATCGATTCGATCTGTTCGGCAACGCCTTCAACCATTACGTAAACACTTCCCACAGCGCCACACCTTCAGAACTGCAGCTACCGTGATGATGGCGTGTGCCGCTCGTCCCGATTCCAGGCCCGTCCGTCCGATACCCGAGGCGGATGACATCGCCACTCGAGGCTGGTCTCGTGAATCACTCCCAGGCCACCCCAGACGCACCGTGAGCCCCGGCCGACGACTATCGACAACAGACATCGGGACGCCGCGAGGCGCTTCAGCGCTCTGCAAAATCCCGCACGTCTGGCGAGTCGTCGCCCCGCGCGTTCGCGGGGTTAGAGCCCCGCGCTTTCGCGGGGTCGTAGCCCCGCGCGTTCGCGGGGTCAGAGTCCCGCGCGTTCGCGGGGTGGTAGCCCCGCACGTAATCGGGTGCCTCGATACCCGCTATCGAGCGTTCGCACGAGATCGGCTCGCCGGATATGAGCCTCAACGGCACCACACCTGCCCAGATCGGCGCCGCGTAATCGTCCTCCAGATCGATGGGCCCGCCCTCGCGCACCTTGATCGATGCCTCGTCCAACGCAAGGCGCACCACGCCGGTGGCCCGCAGCTCCTTCGGGGTGGGATCGCG
>JAPULC010000227.1 GCA_027295305.1 Gammaproteobacteria bacterium | reverse complement strand
GATTATGATGCGCCTCCATGAGCTCCACCCTCCAGACGATCGACAAGATGGTTCGCCCCCAGGGCCACGTCTTCTACGGCTGGTGGATCGTCCTCGCGGCGCTGGGAATCCAGATGCTCTCGAGCGCGCTGTGGATGCAGTCCTACGGCGCCTACAACAAGCTGCTGCAAGAGGATTTCGGGTGGAGCGCCACTGTGGTGGCCGGGGCGTTTGCGCTGACCCGCGTCGAGAGCGGCCTTCTCGGCCCGCTTCAGGGATGGATGGTCGACCGCTTCGGGCCGCGGAGGATATTGCAGATCGGCTTCGTTGCCTTTGGTATCGGGTTCGTTCTGTTCGGCCAGATCGACTCGATCCTCGGCTTCTACCTCACATTCTTTCTGATCGCTGTCGGCTCGAGTCTCGCAGGCCATGCCACGGTCATCGTGCCACTCGTGCACTGGTTCGATCGCCATCGAGCAAAAGCCGTCGCGCTCTCGCAGATCGGATTTTCCGCGGGTGGACTGACTGTGCCGTTGGTCATCATTGCTCTCGAAACCTTTGGCTGGCGGGCAACCGCGTTCGCATCGGGAATTCTCGTGATTGTCGTGGGAATTCCGCTGGCGCAGATCTTCCGTCAACGGCCGGATGACTATGGGCAACTCCAGGACGGTGAGCCTCACCCGACACTGGAAGAAGGCAATTCAGCCTTGCTCACCGCGACCTCGAGCAGCCATGACACGAGAGACTTCACCGCGCGCGAAGCCATGCGCACCCGCGCTTTCTGGTTCATCTCCATCGGCCATGGATGTGCGCTTCTGACCGTCGGCGCGGTCATGGTGCACATGGTGCCGCACCTGGTTCAGAGCCTGGGCATGTCCCTCGCTGAAGCCGGCGGCTTCATTGCACTGCTCACCGCATTTCAGATGATCGGCCAGATCGCAGGCGGCTACCTCGGCGACAAGTTCGACAAACGCGCCATCTGCGCGCTGTGTCTTGCCGGCCATGCGGCTGGGCTGCTCTTGCTTGCGTACGCAACCGACGTGTCCATGGTGATCGCTTTCACACTGCTTCACGGTCTGTCCTGGGGCATGCGCGGCCCGATGATGACCGCCATGCGCGCCGATTACTTCGGCGCGTCTTCGTTCGGCACCATCATGGGTTTCTCGTCGATGATCGTGATGTTCGGCATGATGAGCGGGCCGGTCGTCGCCGGATTCATGGCCGACCAGACCGGGAGCTACGAGAGCGGATTCACAGTGCTCGCACTCGGATCGCTGGTTGGCTCCTTCTTCTTCCTGTTTGCGGCACAACCCAAGCGGCCACTGCGAGCGGCTCTCTCGACGTAGCCTCGCCTATCGTTTCCGAAACGAAGTGTCACGGATGTTCTGCTTGAAGCGAGTCACCTGTCTCACGCCACGTGAAAAGCTCTTCCGGCGCGCCCGAATCTCATGGTGTGATTTCAGCTCACGATCGTGATACGCCTGCTCGCGCAACATCTTGCAGTAGTTCTCCCAACGTCGCATGTCGAGCTCACCATTCGCCAACGCTTCACGCACGCGGCAACCCGCTTCGGAACCGTGGCCGTGACTGCAGTCGCGAAATCTGCATTGCTGCGCGAGGGCTTCGATGTCGCCGTAAAGCTGCTCGAGGCCGTCTTCGACCCCGGGAAGCTGCAATTCGCGCATGCCGGGGGTATCGATGACGATGCCGCCGGTGGGAAGCTGGATCAGCTGCCGGGACGTCGTGGTGTGGCGACCTCTGTGATCTCCCTCCCGCAAGGCTCGCGTGACGAGGCGTTCCTCTCCCAGGAACGTGTTGATCAACGTGGATTTACCCACTCCCGACGAACCCATGAGCGTGATGGACTGGCCTTCACCCAGATACGGCAACAGAACCGCCGTCTGCTGTGGATCACGGGCATCCACGGCAAAGCTCACGCACGCCTGAGGCACCTGATCGCGCAGCAACTCGGCCTCGTCGTTCTCATCGGCTTTCGTCAGAACGACGACGGGTTCGATCTGGCTATCCAGCACCAGCGCCAGATAGCGTTCGAGCCGACTCAGGTTGAAGTTGCCATCGCACCCCATCACGATGAAGGCGCTATCCAGATTCGCGCTGATCCACTGCTCTCCAACCTCGGGGCCCGCGGCTTTGCGATAGATCCCGTTCTGACGTTCGAGTACCTGCGCCAGGTAAAGCTGCGTGCCCTGGCGTCGGGCGAGCACCCAATCACCCACGGTGACGCTCTCGGACCAACGTTCGTGATGGGGAAACTCCACCACAGCGGGACCATCCGCGCCGAGTGCGCGAAGCGCGGAACGATGCACCTCGACCACACGCAACGGGATCGTCGATTGCGCGTCGAGCGCAATCTGTTGTTGGAAAAACGGCTTCCAGCCCAATGGCTGTAAGGCTTTCAAATCCATGACGAAAAACTCCAGCTAGAGAAGGGAGTGATATACCGCCGGGCTGGAGTGGCTAGAGAAGGGCGAGAAACGATCTGAGGATGATGCCGCGAGTGTGCTCGCGGTCAACGAAAGAGAGGCGCAGAAAGACTCGAGCTATCCCAATCCCTCCAACCATGTCGTGACAACCGTTTTCATAGCTCGCTCTCCGATCCAGTGAATGATGGATTAAGCGTATCACCGTCGGGGAGATCTTGCCATACGGGCACAGCCCGCCCGAGTGCTGGAATAGCCTTCGATGCGATGCGGAAAATCGCGACAGCTCCACTGGTACCGACTATCGTGGACTTCACGTTCCAGATTGCGTAGACGCCCCTAACATTCAATGCGCTCCTTCGCATGCACGTGC